>DASYUQ010000154.1 GCA_036001065.1 Candidatus Methylomirabilota bacterium | reverse complement strand
ATCGCCGAGGTCGATTGGGGCAGCGCGTTCGCCACGATCCATCCGAAGGCGATCTACCTGGTGGAGAGTGATCCCTACGAGGTCCAGGAGCTGCGCTTCCGCGAGGACGAGGAGAAGGTCGCCTACGTCAAGCGCGTGCGCGTCGATTACTTCACGGACGCGATCGGCGCGAAGGGCGTCTGGATCCTGCGGCGCCTCGACGACCGCCACCACACCGACTGGATCGCCGAGCAAGGCGAGGTCCTCGTGGCCGAGAAGGTGGTCGGCTTCAAGAAGATCAAGATGGGCACGCTCGAGAACGTCGGCTCCGGGGAGGTCGAGCTGCCGCAGCAGGAGATGCAGACGACGAGCGCGTGGATCACCGTGCCCGAGGACGCGCGGGGGCGGGTGAGTCCGTCGCGGGAGGAGCTGATCGACGGGCTGCGCGCGGTGACCTACCTGCTGCACCACCTGGCGCCGATCTTCCTGCTCTGCGACATCCGCGATCTCGGCTCGTGGCTGGGCGACACGACGCCCGCCGAGACGGGCGCGGTGGCCACGCGCGAGTCGACCAAGCGCCGGCTGATGAGCGCCGAGCGGTTCCACCCGACCATCTATCTCTACGACGCCCACGCCGGCGGCATCGGCCTGGCCGAGCGCGTGTTCGACGTGCTCCCCCTCCTGCTCCAGCGCGGCCGTGAGACGCTGGAGGCCTGTCCGTGCCGGTGGGGGTGCCCGTCGTGCGTGGGGCCGGTGAACGAAGTGGGCCGCCGCGCGAAAGCGACCGCGGCCAGTCTGCTGCGTGAACTCACCCGCTGACGCGCTCCGATGTGCCCCGGCGGCCGGGCCGCCGGCTGCGCACGACCACGCCTCCCGCGCGGGCACCCTCGACGAGCTGCGCCGGATCATCCGGCGGATCGAGAATTCCCGCCCGCCCCGTCCGGCCCCGGAACCCGTGGAGCGGGTCGTCGGTGGTGAGCTGGTGGAGACGGGCCAAGGGCCGCTGGTCGTCGTCCGCCGAGAATACCCGTTGTCACACCAGCACGGCAGCCTGGCGCTGGCGCACGCGCTCGATGTCTCGCCGTCGGTGCTCGAGCTGATCGCGCGGGCCGGAGAAGCCCCCGCCGACGCGCGCGGCCTGCTGTTTCTCGACACGGAGACCACGGGCCTGGCCGGCGGTACCGGGACCTACGCCTTTCTGGTCGGCGCCGGCTACGTGGAGGGCGACCGGTTCGTCGTCGTCCAGCACTTCATGCGGGACTTCGACGAGGAGCCGGCGCTGCTGGCGGCGCTCCATCCGCTCCTGGAGCGGGCCAGCGGGCTCGTCACCTTCAATGGGGCCGGCTTCGACGTGCCCCTGCTGGAGACGCGCTTCGTGCTGGCCCGGCGCCGCTGGCCGGGAACGCTGGCGCACGTCGACCTCCTGCGTCCGGCGCGGCGGGTGTGGTCGGCCTGCTTCCCGGACTGCCGCCTGACGACGCTCGAGCGCGAGGTGCTCGGTCTCATCCGCGACAACGACGTGCCCGGCGCGCTGATCCCCGCGCTCTACTTCGAGTTCCTGCGCTCCCGGAGCGCGGCGCCGCTGGCGCGTGTCTTCGCCCACAACTGTGACGACGTGCTGTCGCTGGCCGCCCTGCTCGGCTGGTTCACGCGCGCGCTCGACGGCGGGGCCGACCCCCCGCCGGGCGCGGGCGAGCTGGCGGGGCTCGGGCGGCTCTGGGAGCGTGCGGACCCCGAACGCAGCGTCGCCTGCTACCGTCAGGCGCTGGCCGCCGGCCTCGAAGGGCTCGACGGCCACCATGTGCGCCTGCGCCTGGCGCTCTGGGAAAAGCGCCGCGCTCGGTGGGAGGCCGCGTGCGCGCTGTGGCAGGCGGCGGCCGGCGCCGGCGGCGGCTTCGATCTACGTCCCTGGGAAGAGCTGGCGAAGTATCACGAGCACCGCCGCCGCGACATCGCGGCCGCGCGGTCGATCGTCGTGGAGGCCCTCGCGCTGGCCCGGGCTGCCGCTGCCTCGCCCCGCTTCTTCGACGCGCTCACGCATCGCCTGGCCCGCCTCGAGCGCCGGCTTGGGCTCGGGGGCCGTGTCAGTGGAGGAGCCGAAGCGCGCCTATCGCTCTCGCCCCGCCGCCTCTGAGTCCCGGGCTGGGCAGGCCCCGGCAGCGTTCCTACTCCGCCGGAAACGTGACGACGTGCAGCACGTGCGCCTCCGGGCGGACGCGCATACCGGTGGCGAAGGCGGTGGCCGACGGCTGCGAGGAGTGCACGCGGTGGCCCGAGGGCAGGCCTAGGCAGTAGAGGTTCTCGGAGCCGCGGAAGTAGCGGCGGAGGATGACGGCCTCACCGTGGGCGGCCGGCACGAAGGTGACGTCGTCGGGCCGGATCATGACCCTCACCTTCTCACCGAGCTCGCGCCCCTCCACGTTGCCGAAGACGCCGATCTCGGTGACGATCCCCTCCGAGGTGACGATGCCGGGCAGGAAGTCGGCGGCGCCGACGAACTCGGCCACGAACGGCGTCGCCGGGTGGTGGTAGATCGTCTCGGGGGGCGCCAGCTGCTCCAGGCGCCCCGCGTTCAGGACGCCGACGATGTCGGCGATCGTGAAGGCCTCCTCCTGGTCGTGCGTGACGAAGACCGCCGTGGTTCCGGTCCCTCGCAGCACTTTCTCGACCTCGTCGCGCATCTGGGCCCGCAGGTCGGCGTCGAGGTTCGAGAACGGCTCGTCCAGAAGGATGAGGGCGGGTGAGGGGGCCAGCGCCCGGGCCACGGCGACCCGCTGCTGCTGTCCGCCGCTGAGCTCGTGCGGGTAGCGGTGCGCGAACTCCACGAGGCCGACGAGGTCGAGCACGGCCAGCACGCGCTCGCTCCGCCGGTCGCGGGCAAGCGTGTGAAGCCCAAAGCCGACGTTCTCTTCGACGGTCAAGTGGGGAAACAGCGCGTAGTCCTGGAACACGATGCCGACGCCCCGCTCCTCGGGCGGCACGGAGATCCTCCGCTGGCCGTCGGCCATGACGCGCCCGGCGATGGCCACCTCCCCGTCGTCGGGCATCTCGAACCCGGCGATCAGGCGCAGCGTGGTCGTCTTGCCGCAGCCGGACGGGCCCAGCAGCGCCAGGATCTGGCCGCTCTCGACCATGAGCGTGAGGCCATCAACCGCCGGCGGCCGATCGCCGCCGAACCGCTTCGTGAGATGCGAGAGCGTGAGGACCGCCACTGCCGTCCATTCTTACACGGCTGGCACCCGATCACGGCACCGGGGTGATCGGTGGCTTTCCCTCGAGCACCGCCACGCAGTTGCGCACCGCGAGCGCCGCCATCGCCACCCGGGTGTCGTGGGAGGCGCTTGCGATGTGCGGGGCCACCACCACGTTCTTGAGCGGCAGGAGCGCCGGATGGATCTGGGGCTCCTCCTCGAAGACGTCGAGCCCGGCCCCCGCGATCCACCCCTCCCTCAGCGCGCGCGCCAGCGCCGCCTCGTCCACGATCGGGCCGCGGGCGGCGTTCACCAGGATGGCGGTCTTCTTCATCTTCCGGAGCGCCTGC
>DASYUQ010000153.1 GCA_036001065.1 Candidatus Methylomirabilota bacterium | reverse complement strand
GAACAGAAGATTGGCTTACGAGTCCCCGCTGGGAAAAGTTTTTCTCACAGGCGTCGTTCATTCGATCGCGCGCCGCTCGTAGATGCGCTACGCTGAGCTCGAACCGACAATGAACGCCTCAGCGACCTGGGAGAGCGTCCTGGCGGCGCCGGCGCCGCGCCAGCATATCGCCCAGCTCTATACGGAGCCGGGATTCCTCGCGCGCGCCGTCGGCCGCTTCGCCGGCGAGGGTCTGCGCCGCGGCGAGGCCGTTGTTCTCGTCGTCACGCCTTCTCATTGGCAGACCATCGCGCGCGGTCTGGAGGACGAACGGTTCGCTCTCGACGATTTCCAGCATCGCGGGCAGCTCACCGTTCTCGACGCCGCCGAGTGTGTGGCCCAACTCCTCGTGAACGGCATGCCCGACCGCGCGCGCTTCCGCACGCTCATCGGCGGCACGATCGAGGCGGCGACCGCCGTAGGCCACGGAAGCGTCCGCGCATTCGGCGAGATAGTCGACCTGCTACGCCGCAGGAGCCTGGCCGCCACGATCCGGCTCGAAGAGCTGTGGGCCGAGCTGATGACGACGCACGCCTTCTCGCTCCTGTGCGGCTACTCCCTCGACAACTTCGACTCGCAGATCCACCGCGGCCTGCTCCAGCGCGTGAGCGCCGCGCACTCCGACGTCATTCCCGTCGACGATTACGCGCGGCTCGAGCGCGCCGTGGAGCGCGCGTATGCGGACATCTTCGGTCCCAGCGGCGAGCCCACATCCCTCCGCAGCACGTTCCTGGCCCACTACGCCAGGCCCGCCGCGATGCCCGACGCCGAGGCGGCCATTCTCGCCGTGCGCGAGTTCGTTCCGGTGATTGCCGACGCGCTCCTGGACAGGGCTCGCCGCCACTACCGCACCGATAACGACGCTCAGGCCGCGAATTATCATAGCTAGGCCAGCGGCCCCGGCGATCCGCCCTCCGGGGAAAGACGCGGGAGCACCTGCTCTCGCAGCAGCGTCATCGAGCGCTCCCAGGCCGCCCGCGGGCGCCATTCGTGGGCGATCACCAGCAGCGTTCCGAAGCCTCCCACCTGGTCGCCGAGGGTCCTCAGCTTCGCAGCCACCGTGTCGGGATCGCCCACGATCCAGATGTCCTCCAGGAGGTACGGGAGCGTCACCTCCGAATCCGGCATCGCCGGGTCCGTCTTGATGATCTCGAGTCCCCGCATCTTGCCCAGCAGCGGAAGGAAGTAGTCGCGGTAATCGCGCGCCAGCGGGCCTTCAACGGCTTGACACCGTCCGGCCCGAATGATGAAGTGTGCCGACCTCGATGGCGGAAACGCTGGGCTTCGGCCGGTGGGCTCCTCGAACGCTCCTGAGGGAACCGACATGGTGCGGCGCACATCGGTCATGCACAAGGATGTGGCCCGGGAGAAAGGCGTCACCGAGCAGAGCCCGCTCATGGACAAGATCAAGGCGCTCAAGGGGCTCAAGCTCTCGGGCGTGGCCGTCGGGTCGTTCTCCTATCAGGTGATGCTCTACTATCTGCTCAAAGCGGGGATCGATCCACAGAAGGACGTCGAGCTCATCGGCATCGGGGCCGGCCCGGCCATGGTCCTGGCGCTCGAGCAGCGCAAGGTGGACGCCTTCGCGACCGGGACCCCCGTCCCTGACGCGGCCGTTCACCGCGGCTTCGGCGTGATGATCGTCGACAATGCCGCCGGCGAGGACCCGGACTTCAGCGAGTTCATGATGAACAGCATCATCATCCACCCTGACTACGCCAAGCAGCACCCGGAGATCGTCCGTAAGGTCGCGCGCGCGCTCGTCCGCGCCAACCGGTGGCTCGCCGAAAACCCGGCCGAGGCGGCGGTGGCCTCAATGAAGCCGTTCCTGGGGCGCCTGGACGACGCGATCATCCTCGCCGGGCTCAAGAAGGTCCGGCTCGGCATTCCGCCCGACGGCCGGATCACCGAGCGGGCCAGCAAGCTCACGCAGGACTTCATGACCAAGATCGGCGCCCTCAAGGCCCCGATCCCGTACGAAGCGCTCGTGACCCACGACTTCCTGCCGAAGTGATCCCCGGCCTCCCGTGAGCGACGCGCCCGTCGGGGCCGCGCGGAAGTGGGCCATCACGCTCTCGGTGATGATGGTCACGGTGATGCAGGTCCTCGACACCAGCATCACCAATGTCGCCCTGCCCCACATGCAGGGCTCGTTCGCGGCCAGCATCGACGAGATGTCGTGGGTCATCACCTCCTACCTGGCCGCCAACGCCGTCATCATCCCCGCCAGCGGCTGGCTCACCGCGGTCTTCGGCCGCCGGCGCTTCTACCTCATCTGCACCGTCACCTTCACCGTCAGCTCGTTCCTCTCGGGGATCGCGCCGAACCTCGAGTTCCTGGTGCTCATGCGCATCCTCCAGGGCCTCGGCGGCGGCCCCGTGATCCCGATGGCCCAGGCCATCATGTGGGAGATCTTCCCGCTCGAGCAGCGCGGCACGGCCATGGCGGTCTGGGGCTTCGGCATCATGCTGGCGCCGATCCTGGGACCGACCGTGGGCGGCTGGATCACCGACAACTGGTCCTGGCGCTGGATCTTCTACATGAACCTCCCGATCGGCATCCTGGCCTTCTTCATGGTGAGCGCATTCCTGTTCGATGCGCCGTTCCATCGCCGGCCCCGGCACGTCGACCTCGCCGGGATCGTCCTGATGATGTTCGGCTTCGGCTGCCTCCAGCTCGTGCTCGATCTGGGCGAGCGCCACGACTGGTTCGACTCGGCGCTCATCCTGACGCTCGCTCCCCTCGCCGTATGCATGCTGGCCGGCTTCGTGATCCGGGAAGTCCTGGCCGAGGAGCCGATCCTCGATCTCAGCGTCTTCAACGACCGGAACTTCGGCGTCAGCTCCCTGGCCATCTTCCTGATCGGCTTCGGGTTCAATTCGAGCCTCCTGCTCCAGGCGCTCTATACCCAGAAGATCCTGGGCTACGACGCGTGGACGTCCGGCCTCACGCTGGCGCCCGGCGGGCTCGGAACGATGGCCGCGCTCATGATCTCCGGAACCCTGGTCTCGCGGATGGATCAGCGCCTGATGCTCGTCGGAGGCTGCCTGCTGCAGGCGGTGGCGCTCGGGCTCATGACGCGCGTCACGGTCACGATGGACTTCTGGAGCCTGGCCTGGCCGCGCTTCCTCCAGGGATTCTCCATGGGCTTCATCTTCGTTCCTCTCCAGGCCCTCGCTCTGGCCACCATCCCGACCGAGCGCCTGGCCAACGCGACGGCCGCCTACAACGTCGTCCGCAATATCGGGGGCAGCATGGGGGTGGCGGTGGCCACGACGCTGCTGGCCCGGCGCAGCCAGCAGCACCAGGCGATCCTCACCAGCCACGTCCACGCCTGGAACCCTGCGGTGGCCGAGCGACTCCAGGAGTGGACCCGGCACTTCGTGGCCCAGGGCGCCGACACCTTCACCGCCGGCCGGCAGGCCCTGGCGACGCTGTACCACGAAACCATCGTGCAGGCGCAGATCCTGTCCTACGCGGACGACTTCTGGCTCCTGCTGGTGGTGTACTGTGCCGTCCTGCTCCTGGTCCCGTTCATGCGCAGAGTCCGGGCGGAGCCGGCCCCTTCCCGGGATAGTCCGGAGCCGCCCGCGCGCGATCCCGGACTTCCGGCGCCGGACTAACCGGCTGGGGGCCTCGAAGGCCCCCAGACCCCCACACGCTCGGAGGCCGTCGGCGAAGCCGCCGTCCTCCTCGTCAACGCCGGCCCCCAGACCCCCACACGCTCGGAGGCCGTCGGCGAAGCCGCCGTCCTCCTCGTCAACGCCCGGCCCCCAGACCCCCACACGCTCGGAGGCCGTCGGCGAAGCCGCCGTCCTCCTCGTCAACGCCCGGGACCGACAGCGGAGTCCACCACGTGATTGCCGGCTATTGCACTCGCGCGCCGAGGCCGCCCTCTCGCGGGCGCGCCACCGGAGCACGTAGCGCCAAGCCGGAGATTGGTTCCTACGCCTTCACTCGCAAGTCGGCCCTCGCTCCTGGTACCGGTGGTCCGTGCGTCCGTCGCCTACTCTACGGGACAGCCCCGGCCTTCGCGGATTACGACAACCGCCCCATTCGAAGAGTGTTCACGATCGATGGGAGGCACAATGTTGCACTCACAAGAACAAACAAGGTGCGGGGGAACCCTTGAGGTTCCCTCGCTCTCCTCCTTCCGAGGCGAAGCCGTGCGCCCCGCCCTGCATCACCGGCTCAGGTCGATCGCGGGAGCCGACCCGAACCCGGCACCTTCGGTGGGGCGGCCGCCGCTCTAACCGGCGTGGCGCACGAGGCAACCGTCCTTAGGGATTGTTCTGGCAGCCGGCGCCCCCCCCAACGTCGTCGAAGTTGCAACTCTGGCAGGAGTCCTTGTCGCCGCCGATGACACTGACCCAGCCCACCAGCCGCGCGCCGGCCGCGTCGCCACCGTTGGAGATCCTGATCCGGTCGTCCACGTCCTTCGTCGAGCCGATCGCCTGCGAAAAGCTGAACGACCCATCCGACTTGATCGGGAACTGGACGAAGTCCCCGTCTGCAAACGTTGCCCGGACGAACCCATCGGGGCCGGACGAGTGCGCGGTGACGGTCGCGCTGAACGTGGCCGGGTGCTTCACGGCGCACTCGGCACCTCCGAAGGGCGGCGCCTCAGTCGCGGGGTTCGTCCCATCGAAGATCGCGAAGTCGGCTTTGGGCCTGGGGCCTGCATTGGCGAGCGTCCAGGGGCCGAGAGCTACCACTAATCCCGCACTCATCAAGAGAAACGCAACAACCGACCACCTTTTCATGGCTTTCCCTTCCTCTACTGGACATCTGGTATTGGACATCTGGTCGTCTTCGCTTCCTTCAGTCAACCCGTCTCTCACCTCCCTCCCTGAGGCCGGATGATCGTGTCGCAACGCACGGACTCGGAAAAGTGTCCGCCACGTCAGGCACTATTAACCCCAATCCGAAAATAATCGCGACGTGACGCACCCCTTGACCCTGAAACTTCTCGCGAGGTGGAATCCGTTCCTCGATCCTCGAAGGTCCTCAGTGCGCGCAGCACAATATCAGGGTGCCGTAACGATTTCGTGATTGAGGCGTGAAAGTTTCGCAAAGGAGGGGGCCCGCGTCACCGGAACCGATGGGTGGTAATATTGGCCACCCTTCGCAGGCTAGGAGCCATGTCGCGCGTCAGCGTCGCCCTGCTCGGGGGCTTCCAGGCCCGCCTCCCCTCGAGCCTCCCGGTGTCCCTGCCGGCCAGGAAGGCCCAGGCCCTCCTCGCCTACCTGGCGCTGCGCCCCGGGCAGGCGTACTCCCGCGAAAAGCTCGCCACCATTCTCTGGGGGGAGGCCGGTAACGAGCAGGCTATGAGCAGCCTCCGCCAGACCCTCTCGACCCTTCGCCATGCGCTGCCGGCCACCAAGCCCGGAAGCCTCCTAACCGAGGGCACGACCGTTGCCCTGAATCCCGCCGCCGTGGAGGTCGATGTGGTGGCGTTCGAGGAGCGGGTGGCCGAGGGCACGCCGGAGGCCCTCGAGCAGGCCGCGGCGCTCTATCGCGGCGACTTCCTTGACGGCTTCGCCGTGAAGGCGGCGTTCTTCGAGGAGTGGCTCGTCGCCGAGCGTGAGCGGATCCGGACGCTCGCGCTCGCGGCCCTGACCAGGCTCCTCGCGCACCAGGAGAAGGCGGTGCAGACCGAGCTCGCCATTCAGACCGCCGTCCGCCTCCTCGCGCTCGATCCGTTGCAGGAAGCTGTCCACCGCACGCTCATGCGTCTTTACTCCCGGCAGGGCCGGCGAGCCGGTGCGCTCCGGCAGTACCAGATCTGCCTCGGCGTCCTGCAGCAAGAGCTCGGTGCCGAGCCCGAGTCCGAGACCAAGCAACTCTACCGGGACCTCCTACGGCGCGACGCGGCGACGCCACCGACCCCAGCCGGCCACGCGCGAGGGACCCGTCGGCACCGTACCGCGTCAAGGCTGCATCCCGCCGTCCCCACGCCCGAGACCCCCCTCATCGGCCGGGAGGCGGAGCTCGCTCGATTACGTCAGGCGTTCGAGGAGGTACGGCAGGGGCGGGGGCGGGTCGCCCTGATCGTCGGGGAGGACGGGATCGGCAAGAGCCGCCTGCTGCTGACACTCGCCGCCGACGTGGCCAACAGCGGCCGGCTGCTCCTGGGGCGCGCCTACGAGACCGAGCAGATTCTGCCCTTTGGTCCCTGGGTCGATGCGTTCCGCTCCGGCCAGGTGACCGCCGAGCTCGAGCTGCTGAGTGTGCTCCCGGCTCACTCGCGAGCCGAACTGGCCCGGCTGCTCCCGGAGGCGGACATGCCGGGCCTCCCGCCCAGCACCCACGACGCGCGCCGCCTCTTCGAGAGTGTCTGGCACTTCATCGAGGGGCTCGCGGCCATGGCGCCAGTCGGGCTGATGCTCGAGGACATGCACTGGGCCGACGAGATGAGCCTCCGGCTCCTCGCCTTCGTCGCTCGCCGTATCCGGGAGGCGCCGGTCCTGATCCTCGTGACGGCACGGGAAGAGGAATTCGCCGGCGCCCCCGTCCTCCGCCACGTGCTCGAGGAGCTGCTGCGGGAGCCGCACTTCCTCCACATCGCGCTGTCGTCGCTCTCTCACGGAGACACGGTCGCGCTTGTTCGAGCGCTCGCTGGGGCCGGTCTCGCCGGCGCCGCCGTCGCGCGCCTGGCTGAGGAGGTCTGGGCGGTGAGCGAGGGCAACCCCTTCGTGGTCGTCGAGGCCGTGCGCGCCATCCAGGAGGGGACGGCCTCCGCCGGGCCCACCGGGGTCCGTCTGCCCGAGCGAGTCCGGGAGATCATCGCCCGACGGCTGGAGCGGCTCCATAAACAGAGCCGGCAACTCGTCCTGGTGGCCGCCGTCATCGGGAGGGAGTTCGATTTCGCCCTCCTCCAGCGCGCCGCCGGCCTCGCCGAAGGCGACAGCGCCGAGGGGGTCGAGGAGCTCGTCCGACGGCGGGTGCTACACGGCGTGGGGGAACGCTTCGAGTTCACCCACGACCGGATCCGCGCGGTCGCCTACGCCCAGCTCCTGCCCCCGCGGCGGAAGCTCTTCCATCGCCAGGTCGCCGAGGCGATCGAAGCGCTTTATCCTGACAACCTCGAGCTCCACACGGCCGCCCTCGGCCTGCACTACCGCGAAGCCGAAGTGTGGCCGAAGGCCCTCACCTACCTTCGCCGAGCCGGGGCCCAGGCGGCGGACCGCTCGGCCCACCGGAAGGCAGTGGCCTGGTTCGAGCAAGCGCTGGAGGCCCTGGCGAATCTCCCCGAGAGCCGCGACACCATCGAGCAGGCCATCGATCTCAGGTTCGATCTCCGCAACGCCCTCCTTCAGTTGGGCGATCTGTCTCGCCTGCTCATGCGCCTGCGCGAAGCCGAGGCGCTGGCGGTGCGGCTGGACGATCAACGACGGCTGGGGCGGGTCTCGTCGTTCATGGCCGTCTGCTTCTTCCAGATGGGCGACCACGACGGCGCGATCAGGTTCGCCGAGCGGGGGCTCGCGATCGCCAGGGCCTGCGGGGATTTCGGACTCGAGGTTCAGATGAACTTTCGCCTGGGGCTGGCCTATCACGCCTTGGGGGAGTATCGGCGAGCGATCGACATCCTCAAGAGGAACGTCAATTTGCTCACCGGCGCGCGAGTGTCCGAGCGATACGGGATGGCGGGGCTTCCAGCGCTCCTATCACGGGCCTGGCTGATCTCATGCCTGGCTGAGATCGGCGAGTTCGTCGACGCGACGACGCTGGCTCGCGAAGGATTTGCGATCGCCGACGCGATCGACCAGCGATGGAGCCTGGCCTGGTTGTGCTTTCATGCCGGCCTGCTTCACCTTCGCAAGGGAGACCATCCTCAGGCGGCGACGCTGCTCAAACGCGGGCTCGAAGTCTGTCGGTTGGGGGAGATCGGACTCCTGGTTCCGTGGTTCGAGTCGGCCCTGGGGTATATCGACGCCCTTTCGGGCCGCGCCTCCGAAGCGCAGCCGCGCCTGGAGCAGGCCATCGACCGCCTGGCCGCTATGGGCTATTCGACGTGGAAGCCCCTCTTGATCACCTGGCTCGCCGAAGTCGCCGACGCCGCCGGCCGCATCGACGACGCGATCCGGCACTTGTCGCGGGCCCGTGAACTCGCCCAGGTCCAGAAGGAACGCGGGCACGAAGCGTGGGCGCTCCGTGCGATGGGCGAGGTCATATCCCATCGCGCTCCCGCCGAAGGCGAGGAAGCCGATCGCTACTACAGCCAGGCTGTGGCGCTGGCCCAGGAACTGGGCATGCGCCCCCTCGTTGCGCACTGCCATCTCGGTCTTGGCGAGCTGCTCCGGAGAGCCGGGAGGTGGGAGCTAGCGAAGGAGCATCTCGCGATCGCGACGAAGCTGTTCTGGGACATGGACACGCCGCTCTGGTTGGCGCGCGTGGAGGCGGTACTGGCCTCCTGAAGCTACCGACACATCCGCCGGCGGTGGCCTGGCCGCCGCTACTGGAGCTCGCGGATCGAGGCTGCCCGCTCGCGCGGGCGCCACCGGAGCACGTAGCGCTCCAGCCGGTTGAGCACGCCGTTGAACAGCATCACGCAGACCATGAGGACCAGGATCCCGCTGACGGCGCCCGTGGTGTCGAACTGGTTGGTGTTGAACTGGATCATGTAGCCGAGCCCCCGGGAGGCGGCCATGAACTCCCCGATGATGGCGCCGATCAGGGAGAAGGGGGACGCCGACCTTGAGCGCGATACGCAATAAGCACTACGGGCGTCGAGTCGCCTCGACGCCCGTAGCACTGCGAGTCGATTATGGCCTGACGATCGTCAGGTGGCTACCGCCAGGCGCGACCGTCCCCGCTGTGTTTCTCGCCCTTCGAGAACCACGAGTGCCAGCACAGGGCCGCCAGCGCCGAGCCCAGCAGGGGGCCGACCCACCAGACCCAGTGGCCGGTCCACATTCCCGAGGCGAGGGCGACGCCGAACACGAGCGCCGGGTTCATCGGGGCCCCGGTCAGCGCCATGCCGAAGAGCCGCCCGAGCGTGGTCGTGAGACCGACGACGACTGGAGCCGACCCTTTGCCGCCGGAGGCCAGGAACGCAACCACCAGGGTGAAGGCGAGCATCCCTTCCACCACGAGGGCGGCTTCCGCGGTGACCCGGGGGCCGAGCGCCGGAAGACCGAGGACCAGGGGCACTCCTGCCGGTAGCGCGAGCTTCAACAGGACGGCGCCACAGACGGCGCCGACGAGCTGAGCGGCGAGATACATCACACCGCGCGTGAGGGTCATCTGGCGCATGATCATGGCCCCGAGCGTGAGAACCGGGTTCAGATGACCCGCGGACATGCCGGCCATCGTGTAGACCAGGAGCCCGAAGGCCAGGCCGTGCGCCATCGAGGTGACCAGCAGGCGGGACGACGAGAGCTTCTCTCCCAGCATCCCTCCGGTGACGATCACCACCCCTGCCGTGAAAAAGGTCAGCAGCAGGGTCCCGAGTAACTCCGCCGAGAGCGCTCGCCGAGCCGCAACGGACCGGACCTCGGCGCCCAGCAGTGCTGACGGCATCTTGAGGACGACGAGCCCTTCTGACGCTGTTCTGCTCATGGCACCCTCCCCGGGTAGGGCGGGAGCAGGTTTCGAGCCAAAGTTAAAAGCAAGAGAAATCAACCACTTAACACCCAGGCCCCATGTCAGGATGCGCCCAACTCGAGCCTCCCTGCCGAGGTGGCACCTGCCCTCGCTCGGACCGCTACCGGGCCTTCGCCCGGAATTCGGCACGCCGGTTCTGGGCCCAGCAGCCCTCGGTGTGCTCGGGGCAGAGCGGGCTGCGCTCGCCGTAGCTGGCGGTCGTGACGCGGTCGGCCTCGACCCCCTGGGCGATCAGGTAGCCCCTGACGGCGTTCGCGCGCCGCTCCCCGAGCTTCAGGTTGTGGTCGTCCGAGCCGCGCTCGTCGGCGTGGCCGCCGATGACGATCGTCATGTCCCGGCGCGACTTGAGCCAGCGGGCATTGTCCTGAAGGAGCCGGGCGTCACTCGAACGGATCTTCGCCTGGTCCAGGTCGAAATGGATGTTCTTCAGCTCGGCCATAGCGGCGGGCTCTGGCGACTGCGCAGCGGGGGCTGCCGCGGCCCTGGGAGGCTGGCCTGGCCCCGCCTGGCCTGGACCCGTCTGGCTTACCGGAGCCGAGGGCCCCGAGTCGCACGCAGCCAGGCCGACCGACATCACGAGTGCCGACAGCACGAGATGAAACCGAACGCTCATTTGAGGTTCCTTCCTGGCGCTTCGGGCAAGCGCCTCTTGGCGCGCATGACGCGCGGACCCGACTGGAAGGCGGGAGGAGCAGCAACCATGCCAGAGCCGGCGTCTCGCAAGCCCGCTTGCTGGCGGCGATCTTGTCGCTCGACCCCTTCGGGCTCGTGCCGGGTAGGTATGAGGCGATGCCAGTCAGACATGCGGCGCCGGATTCACGTCGGGCGATGAGAGCGTGCGCCGCCGGGCCGCGGAATCGGCGCGCCCTCGTTGCATCCCCGGGGGGGGTTGCGCTAGTGTTTCCGCGGCTCGGCGCCGTCGTCACAATGCAGTGCGTAGAACCCCACACACAGGGAGGAACCCATGCGATTCATCGCCATCGGCATCGCCATGGTCGTGGCGCTCGGCGCGGCGAGCGTCACCGCCCACGCCCAGTCCTGGCGCCCGCCCGCCGACAACCAACGCTGCCCCTCGAAATGGGGGGCGGGCGACGAGCGAGGTTCGGCCAACCACATGAAGCCCGAAACGGTGCTCCGGGCGACACGGCTCATCCGCACCGGAGAGGTGATCGAGCTCGGCCACGAGCTCGCTTCGTCGATGCCGTTCTTCGGCACCCGGCGCTTCGACGTGCACACCAAGCGGACCTTCATGAACGTGCCGACGAACCGCCGCGGCAGCAACGAGGAGATCGTCATCACCGAGATCGGCCAGGTGGGCACCCAGCTCGACGGCTTCGCCCACCAGACGATCGAGAACAGCATGTACAACTGCTTCAAGGTCGACGAGGTCTCATCCCGGGGCGGGTTCACCAAGCTGGGAATCGAGAAGGTCGGCGCCCTGATCACGCGCGGCGTGCTGATCGACGTCGCCGGGCTGAAGGGCGTGGACATCCTGGGCGACAACTACGAGATCACGGAGCAGGACCTGCAGCAGGCGCTGCAGCGGCAGAATTTGAAATTGCAGCCCGGCGACGCCGTGATCATCCACACCGGCTGGGGCAAGCTCTGGGGCAAGGACAATGCCCGCTACGTGAAGAGCTGCCCGGGTGTCGGCGTCAAGGCAGCCGAGTGGCTAGTTAAGCAGGACCCGATGCTGGTCGGGTCGGACAACTGGCCGGTGGAGGTCGCGCCCAATCCCGATAAGGAGATCTCCCTGCCCGTCCACCAGATCCTGCTCGTGATCAACGGCATCCACCTGCTGGAGAACATGAAGCTGGACGAGCTGACCTCGAAGCGCGTACACGAGTTCGCGTTCATGATGCAGCCGCTGAAGGTCAAGGGCGGCTCGGGCTCGACCGTCGCGCCCATCGCCGTCCGCTGACGACCGGGGTGGGGGCGGTCAAGCCGTCCCCCACCCTTTCCAAACTCACTAGGCCCTCGACCGCGCGTCCCTGAGGGCCGAGCGCACGCGCTCCGGCAGCATGGGGAGCTGACGCAGCCGCGCGCCCGTCAGCGCGGCCACCGCGTTGCCGATGGCCCCGCCCATCGGCGGCAGGCCCACCTCGCCGATCCCGCCCGGAGGGTTGTCGGTGCTGATCACCTGGACGTGGATCTCGGGCGCGTCGGCCATGCGAAGAATCGGATAGTCGTGGAAGTTCGACTGCTGGACCACGCCGTTCTCGATGGTGATGCGCTCGCCGAGGACATGGCTCACGCTGGATGGCGATGCCGGGATCGACCGCGCACCAGACCTCGTGCACCCGGATGCGCCCGCTCTGGCGGGGCACGCGCGATCTCGTCGAGGAAGGACTCGATCGCGAACTTGGTGTAGCCGGCGCCGACGGAGCGCCAGAGGCCCACGTCGTAGCCCCGCTCCTCACGGAAGAGCTCGTGGCCCTCGATGACGGGCAGGTCCTTCTGCACCTGATTCGCCGGGTCTTCAGGCGCCGCTTCCCGATCTGAAGCGTGAAAGGGAATCCCTGGATCTGGGAACTCCTTTGCTCTGCCGTCTGCGTTTAGCCATGGCCCGCGACTTGCTGCAGCGACGGACATGGCGCGCGGCGGGTTCTACTCGGTCGACTCGCTTCGAGGGGTGTATGTTCTTCTTGTGGACGAGGACGCCGAGAATCGGACGGTCTCGAGCGCGATCCTGCGCTACTGCGGCGCGCTTGTCCGCGACATCGCCTCCCTCGACGAGGCTCTGGTGGCCATGCGAGAGACGACCCCGGGCGTGGTCGTCGTGGGCGTCCGGCCTCCCGCCAATTCGGCTTTAGCCCTGATCCGAGGGCTCCGATCCTTGCAACCCGAGCATGGAGGAAAGATCCCCGCCGTCGGTGTGGGGCCGATTTCGGAGGCGGACGCCGCCCGCCTGAACGGCTTCGACAGCTATCTGGAGGAGCCAATCGACCCATGGGCACTTTGTCGGCTCGTGTCCGAATTGTCGAGCTATGGGGCGCGAGGTGCCGTCTACTACGAGTGAGCTGCTGGTCGGCGTTCACGTCCTGGTGGTTGACGACAATGCCGACACGCTAGAGTTGTTCAAGACGATCCTCGAGTACACCGGGGCCCTGGTGTCGGTGGCCAAGACCGCCGAGCAGGCGCTCCGCTTCTTCGACCATGTCGTACCCGATGTCCTGGTCAGCGACATCTCGATGCCGGAGCGCGATGGCTACTGGCTCATCGGAGAGCTACGGGCGCGCGACGCCGAGCGAGGCGGCGCGGTCCCGGCCATCGCGGTGACGGCGATCTTGGAGCACGGGCCCCGGCAAGTCCTGTCCGCCGGCTTTCAGGTCCACCTCCGCAAGCCCGTCGATCCGTGGGAGCTCTGCCGCGTCGTCGAGACACTGGCGCGACCGCGCCAGTGACCGTTGGCGATTGGGCCGTCAGCGCGCCAGGAGCCGCCGCGCGCGCTCGGCCGCCTGCACCAGCCCCCCGGGGAGCAGGAGCACGATGGCGATGAAGAGGGCGCCGAAGACCAATAGGTGGAAGTCCACCCAGCGCAGGGCCAGGTACTCCTTGAGGAAGACGTAGAGGACGGCGCCCAGCACGGGGCCGTGCAGCGTGCCGACGCCGCCGATGAAGGTGACCAGGAGCGCGTCGAAGGTCCAGTGCGGGCTGAAGGGATGCGACGGATAGTAGCTGATGTGGTAGTAGGCGAAGAGCCCGCCGGCCAGCCCGGCCAGTCCCGTGGAGAGCGCCAGCGCCGTCAGCTTGAGCCCCAGCGCCCCGACGCCGGACGCCTCGGCCGCCTCCTCGTCCTCGCGGATCGCCTGCATCCCGAGCCCGACCCGCGAGGTCGCCAGGGCCGCCACCGCGGCCACCGACACGGCGGCCAGAGCCAGCGCGAGATAGTAACGGTGCGACAGCCGGTAGGCGGCGATGGTGGCCGTGGGCAGCGTGGAGATCTCCGGGAGGACGTTGCCGACCGTGGTCCGCGAGATCTCTCCCAGCGCGAGCGTCCCGATGGCGAAGTAGGCGCCGCGCAGCCGGAAGGCGGCCACGCCGATGAGCAGCGCGATGGCCGTCGCCACCCCGGCGCCCGCCGCCATGGCGAGCACGATCGGTGTGCCGCCGATCCAGAGCGTGCGCGCCACCAGCGCGCCGAGGCCGAAGAAGGCCGAGTGCCCCAGGTTCACCTGGCCGGCATAGCCGGCGGCGATGTTCCAGCTCTCGGCGAGCGTGATCGAGAGCAGGATCAGGAAGACGAAGTTGAGGACATCGTCCCGACGGACGACCAGCGGCAGCAGCGCCAGCGCGGCCAGGGATATCAGAATGGCCCCCGCCCAGCCCAGCTCGTGCCGCCTGGCCAGTCGCCTCACCGCCCGAAGAGCCCGCGCGGGCGGACGACCAGCACGACCACGAAGATGACCAGCCCAACCACCTCGCGGTACGGGCCGCCGAAGGCGGCCGCGCTCGCCGCCTCCGCCAGGCCGAGGAAGAGACCGCCGACGAAGGTGCCGATCATCGAGCCGAGCCCGGCGAGGACGACGACGATCAGCGCCTTGAGCGTCCACTCGAGCCCGATCGAGGGGCTGACCGAGTAGCCGACGCTGACCAGCGTGCCGGCGGCGCCGGCGAGGCCGGTGCCGATCGCGAAGGCGAGGAGGTATGCGCGCCGGACGTCGATGCCGGTCAGGAGCGCGGCCTGCCAGTCCTCGGCGGTGGCGCGGATGGCCTTGCCCCAGCGCCAGTGCCTCAGCAGGAGGTGCAACCCGCCGATCAGGGCGAAGGCCAGCGCGAGGCTCAGCAGACGGACGACAGGGATCGAGAGGTCGCCCACGCTGACCACCGCGCCACCGTAGGGGGTGATGATGGAGCGCTCGTCCGCTGTCCACAGCCGGACGGCCAGGGCGTGGAGCGCCAGAGCCAGGCCGAAGCCGATCAGCAGCGAGTTCTTCACCCGCGTCTCCTCGTCGGCGCGCACCACGAAGCCGAAGAGCGCCCAGTAGAGGCCGAGGCCCAGCAGCAGCGAGAGCGGCAGCACCAACACGAGCGAGGCGAAGGGATCGATGCCGAGGAGGGCAACGGCCCAGAAGGTGCCGTAGCCGCCGAGCATGATCAGCTCGCCGTGGGCGACGTTGAGGACCTTGAGGACGCCGAAGACGAGCGAGAGCCCCGCCGCCGCCAGCCCGTAGATCCCGCCGATCAGGAGCCCGAGCAGGAGCTGCTGGGCGAGGATCGTCACGCGAGCGGGCCGAGATAGGAGCGGCGGACGTGCGGGTCTTGCAGCAGCTCGGCACCGCGACCCTCGCCGACGATCCGGCCCCCCTCGAGGACATAGGCGCGGTGGGCGAGGGTAAGCGCGGCCTGCACGTTCTGCTCGACGAGGAAGATGGCCACGCCGGCGCGGTTGATCTCGACCAGGGCCTCCAGGATCGACCCCACCAGGCGGGGAGCCAGCCCCAGCGAGGGCTCGTCGAGCATCAGGAGCCTCGGGTTGGTCATGAGCGCGCGCCCCACGGCCACCATCTGCTGCTGGCCGCCGGAGAGCGCACCGACGATCTGCCGGCGGCGTTCGCTGAGGACGGGAAACAGCGCATAGACCCGCTCCAGGTTCGCTCGCTTTTGCACCCGCGCCCGGGCGGCGAAGGCGCCCAGCTCGAGGTTGTCCTCCACCGTCATGCTGCCGAAGAGGCGGCGCCCCTCCGGCACCATGGCCAGGCCGCGCTCGACGATCAGGTGGGTGCCGACGGATCTCAGATCTTCGCCCTCCCAGCGGATCACGCCCGCGCGCGGGCGGAGGAGCCCCGCGATCGACTTGAGGAGCGTGCTCTTGCCGGCCCCGTTCGGGCCGAGCAGGGCGACGATCTCGCCCGATCCGACGGAGAGCGTCACTCCCGACAGGGCCCGGATGTCGCCGTAGGCCGCCACGACGTCACGGATCTCAAGCACGCGGTCGGCTCCCCCGATCACCGCC
>DASYUQ010000152.1 GCA_036001065.1 Candidatus Methylomirabilota bacterium | reverse complement strand
CTAAATCTGTCCACGAACGACGTACACGGTGCCTTCCTAGGCGCGAATAGTTGGAACGGCACTAGGCGCGAATAGTTGGAACGGCACTAGGCGCGAATAGTTGGAACGGCACTAGGCGCGAATAGTTGGAACGGCACTAGGAGTCTTTCGGCGGATGGCGCACGCTCACTGCGACCACTGCTCGCCGTTTTCGAGCGCCGGCTCTGCCGGCGCAATCCCCACCGGGGAGGTTCAGAGGGGCCGTGAGGCTCCCTCTGACTATGGATCTCGGAGGGGGCCGTAACGTCCGCCCCCTCCGACTAAGCTAGCGCGGGACCAGGGCCCGGCGCACGACCGCGCGGACCTGGTCGAGGGCGAAGGGCTTGGACACGAGGAAGTCGACCCCGCGAGTTTGGATCTCCTCGGCAGACAGCCGGTCCCCCCAGCCCGTCACCAGGACGACCGGCGTCCGCGGGCGCTGGCGCTTCACGTGCTGCGCCACGTCCCAGCCGGTGAGGCCCGGCATCCCCAGATCAGTGACCACGACGTCGAACGTCTCTGCGTCGAATCGGCTGATGCCCTCGCGCCCGTCCCCGCACGCGATCACCTGGTATCCGTCGCGCGTGAGCGTCTCCATGATGATGGCGCGGACGTGGGGCTCGTCGTCGATGACCAGCACGCGGGCGCCGGGCCGCGGCGGCGCCGGGGCCGGCGGGGCCGGCGGCGCGACCGGTTCTCGCGCCACCGGCAACCGGATGGTGAACGCGCTGCCGTGGCCGGGGCGGCTCTCGACGTCCACCTCGCCGCCGTGCCGGACGATGATTCCGTACATCACGCTCAGCCCGAGCCCGCTCCCCTTCTCCCCCTTGGTGGTGAAGAACGGCTCGAAGACCCGGTGACGGACCTCCTCGGTCATTCCGACACCGGTGTCCGTGACCACGCAGCGCACGTGGTCGCCCTCGCCGCTCGTCGCCAGCATGATCAGGCCACCCCTGGGCATGGCGTCCAGCGCGTTGAGCACGACGTTGGTCAGGGCCTCGCGCAGCTCGTAGGGATCGCCGGCCACCGGCAGCACCGGCGTGGTCTCCACGCGCACCTCGTACGCGATGCCCCTGGCCTCGGCGTCGTCCTTCCAGCGGGGTCGGGTCAGCTCCACGACCTCCCGGATGAGCTGGTTCAGCTCGACCGACTGGAACGGCCGGTCGCGCCGCTTGCGCGCGAACTCCATGATCCGGCGGATGGTCCGCGCGCCCTCCGTCGCCGCCTCCTCGATGACGCGCAGCTGGCGGCGGATCTCGGGATCGTCGGTCTGGTTGAGGAGGAGCTGGGCCCGGCCCAGGACGACGGCGAGCGTGTTGTTGAAATCGTGGGCGAGCCCGCCCGCCATCTCGCCCAGGGCCCGGAGCCGCTCGACCTGCACGATGCGTCGCTGCGAGGCTTCGACCTTGGCCAGCGCGGCCCGCAGCTCCGCGTAGAGCCGGCTGTTCTCGAGCGCGACGGCCGCCTGGGAGGCGACCGAGCACGCGAGATCCTCGAAGCGGGCGGGGAAGGGGCGCGCCTCCCGCTCGATCTCTTCCCGGGAGCCGAGGCGCCGCCCCGGATCCAGCTTGCAGTTGATGAGCTGGAGAACGCCGATGGTGTGGCCGTCGGGGGTCTTCATCGGCACCACGAGCATGGACTTCGTGCGGTAGCTGGTCTGCCCATCGTACTTGCGGTCGATCTCGAAGGGCGCCCCCGGGAGCGCGGCGTAGGCGTCCTGGAGGTTCAGCACCTCTCCCGTGAGCGCCACGTGACCGGCCACGCTCTGGGAGTCCACCGGCAGGGTGCTGCCCTCGAACGGCGCCGGGAAGCTATCGTTCTGGACGACGATGAAGCGGAGTTGCCGGGATCCCTCCGAGTCCTCCTCCACGAGGTACAGGGACCCGGCATCGGCGTGCGTGATCTCTCGCGCCTTCGACAGGACGAGCCCCAGCAGGGCCGCCCTGTCCCGCTCGGCCGAGAGCGCGATGCCGATGGCATTCAGCTTCTGGGACTCCGTGGTCAACCGCTCCAGGTGCGCCTTCGTGCGCTCCTGTTCCGCGCGGAGCTGCGCGTGCAGGAAGGCGTTGGCGAGCGCCTGCGCGATGATGGCGGCGGGCAGCGTGTTTACGAGGTAGGCGTAGACGTGCTCCGACGGAGTCGCCGGCAGGCTGCTGGCGTCGCCGAGCACGACGATCTCGAGCGCCGCGTGCCGCCGCTTGAGGGCGAGCGCGCGCTCCAGCTGGTCGATCACGGCGTCGACGAGAACGACCGCGGGAGTGTCGACGGCGTCGCTCGCCTCGCCCAGCGTGACGCGGTGGTAGTTGTCGGGCAGTCGGGCGACCAGGCGCGCCACGGCCGCGCCCGCGAAGTAGAAGACTCGGTAGATCATGGCCTCACCGGTGGCGCCGTCGGGTGGGCGAGACTCTCGGTCGGCGTCCACGGACTGTCAAGGCGCGTGACCGCGGCGCGCCTGAAAAAAGGGGGTTACGGAAAGCCTCCGTAACCCCCGCCGATTCGTTGGTGGACGAGGCACTGCCCTTGCCACCTGCTCTCTTCGCTGCTCGACGTGACGCCCCCAAAGGTGGGCAATTCTAGCAGATCGACGCGGGCCGTCTTCGTCTTCGGCAACCCGGCTCATCTCGCCCGCCCCGCGGTTAGGGCGTGCGCGACGCTTAGCATCGGAGAGGGTGGCGCGAGCGCTGGTAGGGATGTGGCGCTTCACGCGTCGACGTATCCCCGCCCGAAGAGAGACACGGAGTCACAGGGCCGCTTCGCAAGTCCGCGTCTTGATTGGGTCTTCCCTTTGACAGCAGGCTTGCGACCCGTAGTTTTCCGTGAACGAACGCGGCGATCTGTGAACCAGGACGTCGTGCGCTGCCCCAGGCCTTGGAGTGGCCTCTTCGCGTTCTCGACCCCCACGCCTTGCGCGCTGACGCTGAGCCAAACCTCCGGTTATGACGTTTCTGACACCTGGGTTCCGCGTCCCTGACACCTGGGTTCCGCGTCCCTGACTGAATGATGAGTTCTCCTCGTGACAGTCCAGCCAACTCCAACCTCGAGTCCGCCACCTTTCGCAACGGCTGGAGGAAGGAAGACGCTGTGCCTCACTCTATTCGCGTTGATGTTTTGCGTCGCGGTTTCCATTGGCGCTCCGGGTGCGGCGACCATCGCGGACGCTCAGGGCAACCCAAGCGCGGGTGGCGCGTACACCTCCACGATCACGAGGACGTGCACGAGCTCGAATCTCCCATTCGCGGGGCCGAATTTCTCGATTCCGCTCCCGCCCGCCCCGCCTGGCCCCGCGGTTCTTTTCCGCACTGTCTGGGGAGTCATCACCTATGGGCGATGGGAGCAGGACGCTCACCGACCGCAGCAGCGCCACGAAAATCACCGCGGTCCCCCATGTTGGCCCGCGAGCCGTCAGCGCCCTCGCCTGCACCTTCACATACGCCGTGTGAGCTCGATGGGGCCGTGGCGGGACCCTTACCGAGGAAATCAGGCAGAAAAGACGACGGGGTAGGCGATCCTTCATTGGTACCGCCTACCCCGTCTCGATGAATCTCCTAGGTTTGGTGGAGCTGAGGGGATTCGAACCCCTGACCCCAAGACTGCCAGCCTTGTGCTCTCCCAACTGAGCTACAGCCCCACGCGCCGGATCACGTTACAGGTCAGCAAAAAAACTGTCAAGGAAACACCGAACGGCTTTAAGAGTGGTACCGGGGAGGGGAGTTGAACCCCTACGCCCTTGCGGGCAGGGGCTTTTGAGGCCCCCGCGTATAGCCAGTTCCGCCACCCCGGCACTTGCCGCTTCGGCAACGAATCATAGTACCACCGGCCGACCAGGGCCACGCCTGCGCGACGTATTTCGAGGCACGAGGAAGTCGGCCGCTCTCTCACGCTTGCGACGAAGGCTCGGCACACCAGGGTCATAATAAATCCAGCGAAGCAACGCCAGTGACGCGCGTTTCGCGTATTTCAGGCACCCAATGTCGTTTTGTGGCGGGTAGCGACGCACAGTGAGACTCCCTGAAAGCCCGATCAGGCGCGAGGCAACGGGATGAGCGGGAGAGCTGCGTAGACGCGTCCGCGCGGCTCCTCGCCGCAGCGAGCGGAGCAGTGCGACGCCCTTCGTAAGACCGTGGGACCCGCAAACGTGTTCCTTCCACCCGGTTTTTCCGCAGCCTGCTAGAGCTCACGCGCGCTCCAGGTGCACTCCGAGGGCTTCTTGTCGTGGCGAAGGCCGAGGAAGACCGGCTGGCGAAGCTTGCCGTCCGCCGTCCACTCGGCGAAGGCGATTTGCGCGACGAGCTCCGGGCAGACCCAGGTGGCGCCCGCCTCGCGGGGCGCCGGGCGGAAGGGAGACTCCTCGGCCCGCAGGGCTTGCATCCGGGCGTAAAGATCCGCCAGCGTCTGGCCGGAGAATCCCGTCCCGACCTTCCCGGCGAACCGGAGGGCCGGGCCGTCGAAGAGGCCGACGAGCAGCGCACCGAAGTGCTGGCGCTGCCCGGCGGGAGCCGTGAAGCCGCCGATGACGAACTCCGCCTCCTTGCGGCACTTGACCTTGAGCCAGCTCTGCGAACGCCGACCCGGCTCGTAGGGAGAGGAGTCGTCCTTGGCGACGATGCCCTCCCAGCCCCGCTTCTGCGCGAGGCGGTAGGCGGTGAGCCCGTTGGGCGGCAGCCGGCGCGCGCGCATCAGGACGCCGCGGCGCGGGGGCACGATCGCTTCGAGCGTGCGGCGGCGTTCGGCGAGCGGGCGCCGCAGCAGCCCGACGCCGTCCCGCCCGAGACCGTCGAAGATCGCGTAGAGGGGCCGGATCCGTTCGCCCAGGGCCCGCCGCTGGAGGAGCTGGAAGCGCGAGACGCCGTGGCGATCGAACGCGACGATCTCGCCGTCGAGCCCGAAGTCACCGCCCGGGAGCGCCTCCAGGGCCGCCGCGATCTCGGGGAACTCCGCGGTGATGTCCTTCAGGTTGCGCGAGTAGAGGCGCAGCCGCCGGCCGCGGCGGTAGGCGAGGGCGCGGACGCCGTCGTACTTCTCCTCGTAGACCCAGCCCGGCCGGTGGAAGGGTTCCGGCACCAGCGTGGCCAGCATCGGGGGGCCGCCTTGGCGACGTCGCCCCCCTCGTCGGCTGCGATCTGCGCGAGCGTGCGCCCGGTCAGCACGGACGTCGGGGCCGCCACCGTGATGTCCTTGGTGGAGGCGTAGCGGTCGCGTCGCTTGGTCAGAAGCCAGTGGCGGCCACGGAGGCGGACGAGGCTCCAGCCTCCCTTGAGCTTCCGGCTCCGCCGCCGCGGCGCGGGCTCAGGCGTCTTTTCGAAGCGCCGCTTCGTCCGGTAGGGCTCGAGCGTGGCTCTCGCCATCGCCGCCGGGCCTCCTGGGGATCAGTGTCGCGCGCCCGTCCAGCCCGCCCGGTATAATCGCCCCAGAATCGCCGGGTCTCCCAACGGCCGTCGTCACGGGGTGCAGGCATGGGTGAGCGGAGCTTCGCCGAGGACGTCACGCAGCTCGGGTACGGCGCCGGGCAGATCCTGCGCGGCGAGGGCATCCTGGCCATCACCAAGGCCCTGCTCGAGTCGGGCGTCAGCTACGTCGGCGGTTATCCGGGGGCGCCCATCTCCCACCTGCTGGACGTCATGGCCGACGCCAACGAGCCGCTGCTCGAGCCGATGGGCATCTACTTCGAGCAGTCGGGGAGCGAGGCCGCCGCCGCGGCGCTGCTGGGGGCGTCCATCAACTACCCGCTGCGCGGCGCCGTCACCTGGAAGTCGGTGGTCGGGACCAACGTGGCCTCCGACGCGCTTTCGCACGTCGCCTCGGCGGGCGTCGTCGGCGGCGCCCTCATCGTCATCGGCGAGGATTATGGGGAAGGCGCCAGCATTCTCCAGGAACGCACGCACTCCTCGGCGCTGAAGTCGAGCGTGCCGCTCATCGATCCCAGGAACAGCCTGCCGTCGTTCGCGCGCTTCGTGGAGGAGGGCTTCGGCCTCAGCGAGGCCTGCCACCAGCCGGTCTTCTTTTCGATCCGCATCCGCGCCTGTCACATGCGTGGTGCCCTCCGCTGCCGCGACAACGTCCGCCCCCCGATCAGCATGCTGGCGCCGCTCACGGCGCCGAGCTTCAGCCTCGAGCGGATCAACCTGCCGCCCTTCACGTACGCCATGGAGGCGCAGAAGTTCGAGAAGCGGCTGCCAGCCGCCCGGCGCTACATCGTCGAGCATCGCCTCAACGAGCACCACCCGGGCGAGGAGGCACACCTCGGCATCGTGATGCAGGGCGGGCTCTGGAACACGACGGTCCGCGGCCTCCACGCCCTGGGGCTCGCCGACGTCCACGGGCGCACGGCCGTGCCGCTCCTGGTCCTCAACGTGCTGCACCCGACGGCGCCGGAGGAGCTGACCGGATTCCTGCGCGGCAAGCGTCACGTGCTGGTCGTCGAGGAGGGGATGCCGAACTACCTCGAGCAGGAGCTGAAGGCGCTGGCCCACGAGGCGAAGCTGGACGTGGCGATCCACGGCAAAGATCTCATGTCGCCCCACGGCGAGTACGGGCCCCAGCTCGTCATCACCGGGCTCCAGCGCTTCCTGGCCCGCGCCGAGACCCGCTCCGTCGGCGCCGCGCTCCTCGAGGAGCGCTACCGGGCGCTGTTCGGGCACCAGGACAAGGTCCGGGCGGCGCTGCCCCAGCCTATCGCCAAGCGCCCGCCCACCTTCTGCACCGGCTGCCCCGAGCGCCCGGTCTTCAGCGCGCTGAAGATCCTCCGCACCAAGGAGCCGGCCATCGGCGACACGCACGTCGCGGCGGACATCGGCTGCCACACCTTCTCGACCCAGGCCCCCTTCAACGTCGGCAACTCGGTGCTGGGCTACGGTCTGGGCCTGGCCTCCTCCAGCGCCGTGGCGCCGCTCTTCGGCAAGCGTGTCGTCTCGATCATGGGCGACGGCGGCTTCTGGCACAACGGACTCAACAACGGCGTGGCCAACGCCATGTTCAACAAGCAGGACTCGGTCTTGGTCATCCTCGACAACTTCTACACGTCGGCGACCGGCCAGCACCACAACCCGTCGACGGGGAAGAACGCGCGCGGGGAGCCGACGGGCATGACCATCCCCGAGGCCCTGCGCGGCGTCGGGGTCAGGTGGATCCGCACCGTGAACTCGTACCGCATCGGGGAGATGATCGGCACGCTCCGCGAGGCGTTGACCGCGCGCTACGACGGCCTGAAGGTCATCATCGCGCGGGGCGAGTGCCAGCTCGAGCGCCAGCGCCGTGAGCGCCCGCTGATGCGCCAGCGCGCCGCCGCCGGGCAGCCGGTGATCCAGCCGCGCTTCGGCGTCGATCCCGACGTCTGCACGGGCGACCACTCGTGCATGCGCCTCAATGGCTGTCCGTCGCTGACGCTCCGCGAGAACCCCGACCCGCTGCGCGACGACCCTGTCGCGCACGTGGACCAGACTTGCGTGGGCTGCGGCGTGTGCGGCGAGGTGGCGCACGCGGCCGCCCTCTGCCCCTCGTTCTACGAAGTACGGATCGTCCGGAATCCGACCCGCTGGCAGCGCTGGCTCGGCAGAGTTCGCGCGGCCGTCATCGGGCGCCTGGCCACCGCGTGAGCGAGCCCGGGTCCACGCGGGCGATGCCTGACCGTGATGCGACGGTCCGCGCGCCAGCTTCGCCGCGCCTCCTCTCGCTCCTGATCCCCGCGGTCGGCGGACAGGGCGGCGGCGTGCTCGCGGAGTGGATCGGGGAGGCCGCCCTCAGCGAGGGGCTGGTGGCGCACTCCACCTCGATCCCGGGCGTGGCCCAGCGCACGGGCTCGACGACCTACTACGTGGAGGTCTTCACGGGGGCCGCCGACGACACGCTCGCCTTCTCGCTCTACCCCGTGCCCGGCGCGCTCGACGTGCTGCTCGCGCCGGAGTTCCTGGAAGTGGGCCGGGCGATCGAGGCGGGGATTCCGTCGCCGGACCGCACGACGATCATCGCCAGCACCCACCGCCTCTACTCGATCCACGAGAAGATGGCGACGGGGCGCAGCGTCTATCCCTCCCAGCAGCTGGAGGCCGCGGCCCGGGCCTTCTCGTGCGCGCTCATCGCCTTCGACGCGCTCGCCGTGGCCCGCGAGCACGGGACGGAGGTCAACGCGGTCCTGCTGGGGGCGCTGGCGGCGAGCGGTGCCCTGCCTATCCGTCCGGAGGCCTACCGGGCGGCCATCGAGCGCAAGCGCGTCCAGGTCGAGGCCAACGTCCGTGGCTTCGAGGTCGGGCTCGATCTGGCTCGCCGGCGCCCGGAGCGGCCGCGGCTCGATCCCGAACCGCCGCGGGGCGTGCCGGCTGGCTTCGCGGACGCCCTCACCGCCTTCCCGGAGAGCCTGCGCCCGATCATGGGCGTGGCGCTGGCCCGGCTCATCGACTATCAGGACGCGAAGTACGCGGCGCGCTATCTGGAACGCCTGGCCCCCTTCGTCGGATCGGGTCGCGATCCGGAGCTGGCGCGGCTGGTCGCCCGGCACCTGGCCGTCTGGATGACCTACGAGGACGCCATCCGCGTGGCGGATCTCAAGACGCGTGCCGGGCGGCTCGCGCGCATCCGGGAAGAGACGCGCGCCGACGGCGCCGAGATCGTTGTCACCGACTACCTCAAGCCGGACCTCGACGAGCTCTACGGCATCCTGCCCTACCGCCTGGTGGCCCCGTTGGCCCGGTGGGCGGAACGGCGGTGGCCGCACGGGCGGCCCACGCCCGGCCAGCACGTGAAGACCACGACGATTCTCGGGTTTCTCAGGCTGTGGCTGCTGGCCCGCTGCCGCCGTCTGCGGCCTCTCTCCTATCGCGCGCGCCGGGAGCACGAGCGCATGGAGCGCTGGCTGACGGCGGTGCGTCGCTGCGCCGAGTGGAACGACGCGCTGGCGTGCCAGGTGGCGCGGGCGGCGCAGCTGGTCAAGGGGTACGGCGAGGTGCGGCAGCGGATGACCGGGCTCTTCGACCACCTGCTGGAGAGCGTTCTGCAGGCGGCGGCGCTCGAGGCGGGCCAGGGCCGCGGCTTCGGTGTGTCGACGCGCCTGGCCGAGGCCTACCGCCGGCTGGTCCTCGAGGGGCCCGAGGGCGAGGCCCGCGCGCCCGTCCTCGCGGCCGAGGTCCGGACGCGGCTGGAGAAGAACGGGCCCGACGCCGCCCTCGCCGCGCTCAGCGAGAAGAGCGCCTAGTGCCGTTCCAACTTGTTGGTACTAAATCTGTCCACGAACGACGTACACGGTGCCTTCCTAGGCGCGAATAGTTGGAACGGCACTAGACTTCCACCTGCTCCTTGTCCTCTCTAGCAAGCGGCGCGCCCAGGCGAACTCGGTGGCCAGAATGGCCAGGCCCGCGGGAAAGACGAGGAAGGCGGGCCCGGGCAGGACGATCAGCGCCACGCCGACGAGCAGGACGACCCCGCCCACCGTGGCGACGACGATACGCCGGGCCTGCCTGCGCATGCCTTGATCAGCGCGGCGGCTCGAGGGTGAGCCCGAGCCGCTGCAGCGTCTGGCAGGGATTCCGTCCGTAGTCGACGCCGGCGATGACCGGCGCCCGGACGGCCGCCTCCCTCATCCGGTACGCGCAGGCGATGCTCTGCCAGGTGCGCGCTTGCCGCCGCTGCTCGTAGTCCCAAGCGAAAGGCCAGACGACCAGACCGATGAGCGTGAGGACGCCCAGCGTCTTGAGGGTGGCTTCTATCTCCGGCCGAAAGAACCGCATCGCACTCCTCCGGGATCTCGAACGCGCACGCGGGAAAATTTTTCCACCCGACTCCGACCGCTCTCGCCTCCGAGCGTAGTACGAGCGCGACGATTTGCAAGCGATCGCGTCCGGCGTGCGCGGAGGTCTAGGTCGGCAGCCGGCGCGCGAAGTCGGTGAGGCGCTCGAAGTCCTCGGCGGTGAGGTTCATGAAGTAGAAGGCGTGCCCGTCGTCGTCGGCGCGCACGTGCAGCGACATCACCCGCAGCGGCCCCTTGCCGTCCGGGAGCGTGAACGACAGGTTCGCCGCCGTGCCCGCGCTGAGCGTCGCGTTGGTGCGGACCCGGATCCCGAACGGGCTCACATCGGCGGCCCAGCCGTCCCACTCGCTGCCGTCGTAGCGCACGAGGCGCACCGGGAACGTCACGCGCACCCGCGACCCACGCCGGCGCTCGGGACCCTGGCCTGCGGAGGCGAGCTGCCGGTGCAGCGCGTGAGGCTCGATGAAGGCCAGCACCTGCCCCAGGCGCTCGAACGGCACCGGCTTGCCGACGAAGTCGATCGCGCCGAGGCGGAGGCACTCGCGCGCCTGACTCTCGGTGACGACGCCGGAGACGGCGACGATGGGTAGGCCCGAGTCACGAACGGGGCGGAGCTGGAGGAAGTCGAGACCGGAGAGACCGGGCAGGTGGATGTCGAGGATGATCGCGTCGGGGCGTTCGGTCTCGAGCTTGTTCAGCGCCGCTTCGGCGCTCCGGACGAGGACGGGCTCGTGTCCCAACTCGAGCAGAAAGTCGCGGAAGACAGCACTGACCTCCTGTTCGTCCTCGATGACGAGCACCCGCATTGCTGCCCGGAGTCTAGCCCGCGGCCGGCGCCACGACTGCGCTCTATGCGCTCGGCAGTGCCGGCGGCACCCGGTCCGCGTCGCGACCGGAGCGCCCGGCCGCGCCGGGCGGCCACAAGCCCGAGAAGAACGCGGCCCAGAAGTTGGGCGACACCTGCCGAGGCTCGTCGCCGAGCAGCGCTCGGGCGTCGAAGCGGTGAGCCAACCGGTAGCCGAAGCTGTAAAAGGCCCCGATCGAGCGCGGGGTCACCTCACCGTTGAACACGAGGTCCAGCACCAGGTGCATGAGCGCGCCCATGAGGTAGCCGGTGAGGGGCAGCAGATCGAGCCGCCAGGCCAGCAGCCCGAGCAGCCCGAGCAGCTCATACGAATGGAGCACGAGGACGGTTCGCCGCATGCGCCCTTCCAGATAGTAGCGGAGGAAGGCGCCGGGGCGGAGGTCGCGCTGCCGCTCGACCAGCACGTAGTCGAGGGCATGGTCGACATCGATCAGGAAACCGCCCACCGCGATGCCGGCCGTGAGCGGCCACGACCCGGGGAGGGTGGCCGACGCGGCGCAGGCCGCCATGGTGGTGATCAGGTGTCCGCCAGGGCTCACGCTTCCATCGTACCAGGCGAGCATAGATGGGGGTGCAGCATAGATGGGCGTGCATCGGAGAACTGGTCTGACCAGGCATGATATATTGGCTCCGAGCTGAATTTCCATGGAGGTCGCCGTGTCCGGATATCTGCCCGTTGTCATTTTTGCTGCGCTGATCGTCGCCTTCGGCGTGGTGTCCCTGGGGGTGTCGTGGTTACTCCGGCCTTCGCGCCCCGAGCCCGTCAAGCTCATGAACTACGAGTGCGGGGCGGAGCCGATCGGGTCGGCCTGGGTGCAGTTCCCGGCCGGGTTCTATCTGGTTGCCCTGGTGTTCATCCTCTTCGACACGCTGGCGGTGTTCCTGTTCCCGTGGGCGCTGATCTTGAAATCGGCCGGGATGACCGCGTTCTGGGTGGTCGCCGCCTTCGTCGGCATCGTCGGGCTGGGCTGGCTCTACGCCTACCGGGAGGGCGTGCTCGAATGGAAGTGAAGCCTCCGGTGGCCCAGGTGCGGCCGCCGGTCTGGACGGAGATCAAGGATCTCCAGGAGTGGGAGAAGTACCGGCAGGAGCGACCCGAGGGCGACAAGACCTCGAACGCGCTGGCGGCCATCGCCGACGCCATCCACCACCTGCCCGGCGGCTGGATCGTCGTCACCTCGACCGAGAAGATCTTCAACTGGGCGCGCAGCTCGTCGATCTGGCCCGTCACCTTCGGCCTGGCCTGCTGCGCGATCGAGATGATGGCGACGTTCGCGTCGCGCTTCGACGTCGAGCGCTTCGGTATGGTGCCCTGGGCCTCGCCGCGCCACTCGGATCTCATGATCGTCTCCGGCACCGTCACCATCAAGATGGCTCCGATGCTCAAGCGGATCTACGACCAGATGCCCGATCCCAAGTGGGTCCTCTCGATGGGCTCCTGCGCCAACTCGGGCGGTCCGTTTCGTCACGGCTATCACGTCGTGAAAGGCGTGGACCGGGTCGTGCCCGTCGACGTCTACGTCCCCGGCTGTCCACCCACGCCGGATTCGCTCATGTTCGGGCTGCTCAAGCTGCAGGAGAGAGTGGCGGAGTTCCAGAAGACGGGCAAACGGTCGCCATCCTCCACTCCGGAAGATTGATCCGCGCGTGACCCCGTCCGACGCCGTGACCCGAGTCCGGGAGACGTTTGGCTTCGAGCCCACGCGCGACGACGGCCTCCTGACCGTGGTCCTGCCCGTCGAGCGCTGGGAAGAGCTGGCGCGCTTCGCCAAGCACGAGCTGGGCTGCCTCTACTTCAACTGGCTGTCGGCGGTGGACTGGAAGGGGGACGGCTTCGAGGTGGTTTGCCGGCTGGAAAACCTCGATACGGGTCTTATCTTAATGATGAAGACGCGCCTGGGCCCGGGCCAGTCCCACTGCCCCACGCTGACCGGACTCTACCGCGGTGCCGACTGGATGGAGCGCGAGTGCTACGACATGTTCGGCATCGTCTTCGACGGCCATCCCGATCTCCGTCGCATTCTCCTGCCCCAGGACTGGGAGGGCTACCCGCTGCGAAAGGACTACGCGGTCGATACCCCCCACGCGCCGTACCGCTAACCGAAGGAGCCACCCATGATCTACGAGCTGCGCACGTACACGCTGGTCCCGGGCAAGCAGGGCGAGTACCTCAAGCTTTCCGGCGAGGTCGGGCGGAAGGTCCGGGGAGACAAGTACGGGACGCTCCAAGGATACTGGTCCACCGAGTTCGGGACGCTGAACCAGGTCGTGCACCTCTGGAGCTATGCGGACCTGGACGAGCGGGAACGCCTGCGCGCCGAGCTGGCCAAGAACGACGACTGGGCGAAGAGCTACGTGCCGAAGATCCGCCCGCTCCAGCTCGCCCAGGAGAACAAGATCCTCTCGCCTCAGCTGCCGTTCAAGCCGCCGGGCGACAGCGGCCACGTCTACGAGCTGCGCACGTACCGGACGATCCCCGGCAAGGCCGCGGAGTGGCTCAGCCACTTCAAGGCCATCATGCCGGTCCGGGAGAAGTACTCGAAGAACGTCGGGCTGTGGCAGACCGAGATGGGGCAGCTCAACGAGGTGGTCCACCTGTGGGCGTATCGCGACCTCAACGAGCGCACCGCCGTCCGCGGCAAGGTGCTGCAAGACCCCGAGTGGCAAGCGTTTCTCGGTAAGACCGCGCCGCTCCTGGTGGAGATGCGGTCGGTCGTCCTCAACCCGGCGCCATTCTCCCCGATGAAGTAGACCGTGATGACGCGATTCGAGCGGCGGCTTTGCCGCCGCAATCGTGGGGGGAGGCTTCGGAAGGGGGGCGGAGCCCCCCTCCGAGTTAACTGAAATGGACGTCGAAGCGCGGAAGATCGTCGAGGTCGGCTACGGGGGCAACGAGCGGCTCCTGATGAACATGGGGCCCCAGCACCCGTCCGCCCATGGCGTCTTCCGTGCCATCCTTCAGCTCGAAGGCGAGACGGTGGCGGCGGTGGACGCGGTGATCGGCTACCTCCACCGCTGCCACGAGAAGCTCGGGGAGACGCTCACCTACGTGCAGTATCCCTCGATCGCCTCGAAGACCGACTACGTGGCGGCGATGACCTCCGAGCTCACATACGTCGCGGCCGTGGAGAAGGTGGGCAAGGTCGAAGTGCCCAAGCGCGCGCAGTACCTGAGAGTGCTCGTCGCCGAGCTGCAGCGCGTCGCCTCCCACTGCCTGTGGTTGGGGACGTGGTGTCTGGACATGGGAGGGGCGCTGGGCGGCGGCGCCACGGTCTTCCTTTATGCCATGCGCGAGCGCGAGATGATCCTCGATCTCTTCGAGGCGCTGACCGGCGCCCGGCTCCTCTACGGCTTCCACCAGGTCGGCGGCGTGCGCTATGACCTGCCGGCGGGCTGGGCCGAGACGTGCCGTCAGACCATCGACTTCGTGGCCAAGCGCCTCGACGAGTACGAGGCGATGCTCGAGGGCAACGCCTTCTTCCTCGTGCGCACCCAGGGCGTCGGCGTCATCTCGCGCGAGCTGGCTCAGGAGCTCGGGGTCTCGGGGCCGCTCATCCGTGGCTCCGGCGTCAATTACGACGTGCGTCGCGCCGAGCCCTACTCCTCCTACCAGGACTTCGAGTTCAGGATCCCGGTGGAGACGGACGGCGACTGCTACGCCCGCTATCGGGTGCGGATGCAGGAGTTCCGCGAATCGATCAAGATCGTGCGCCAGGTGCTCGACGGCCTGCCCGAGGGGCCCATCTCCTCGCGGCCGGGCGTGAAGTCGGTCGGGCAGGTCCGCGTCCCGAAGGGAGAGGGGTATGCGCGCGTCGAGGGCGCGCGCGGCGAGGTGGGCTGCTACCTGATCAGCGACGGCAGCCCCAAGCCCTACCGCATGAAGTGGCGGGGCGCCTCCTTCTCCAACCTGGCCGCGCTCCCCCACATCTTGCCCGGCCACAAGGTGGCGGACGTGGTCGCCATCATGGGCTCGGTGGACCCGGTCTTCGGCGAGGTGGACCGGTGACGCATCTCATCGTCGCCTTCGTCCTCCTCAACGCGATCATCCTCGTCGTGACCTACATCACACTGCTCGAGCGGAAGTTCGCCGCGCGGATGCAGTCGCGGATCGGGCCTTACTATGTCGGCTGGCCCCACGGCTGGCTGCAACCGATCGCTGATGCTCTGAAACTGATGCTGAAGGAAGACATCGTGCCCACGGCGTCGGACCGCTGGGTCTATAACCTGGCGCCGCTCGTGTTCCTCCTGCCCTGCATGTTGATCTTCGCGACGATCCCGTTCGCCCCCGGACTGGGGCTGGCCGACCTGAACATCGGCGTCCTCTTCTTCCTGGCCATCTCCGCGCTCGAGATCGTCGGCCTCTTCATGGGCGGCTGGGGATCGAACAACAAGTACGCCCTGCTCTCGGCGATGCGGGCCGTCAACCAGATCATCTCCTACGATCTGCCCTTCATCTTCGCGGCGCTGGTCCCGGTGGTGCTGGTGGGGTCGATGCAGATGTCGGTGATCGTCGCCGGCCAGCACGGCCTCTTCGGCTGGTTCGTCTTCTATCCCGTGATCGGCCAACTCGCCTTCATCGCCTACGTGATCGCCACCATCGCCGCCGAGAACCGGGTGCCCTTCGACATCCTGGAGGCCGAGTCGGAGCTGGTGGCCGGCTTCCGCGTCGAGTACAGCGGCATGAAGTTTGCGCTCATCCAGCTCGGCGAGTACGCCCACCTGATGGGCACCTCGTTTCTGGGCGCGCTGCTGTTCCTGGGGGGCTGGCTGGGTCCGGGCCCCTCGTGGCTGGGCCCGCTCTGGTTCCTGCTGAAAGCCGTCCTGGTGTTCCTGCTGGTGACGTGGGTCCGCTGGAGCTTCGTGAGGATTCGCGTGGACCAGATCCTGGCCATCTCCTGGAAGCTGCTGCTGCCGGCGACCGTCATCCTGCTCTTGGCGACCGGCTTCGTCGTCGCTGCGGGGTTCGGGCGTGGGGCGTAACGGGACGCCGGCGGGGAGCTTGTGGAGCGAGGCGGGCCAGCTGGCCCGCGCGGTCGGTCGGGCCATGGGCGTCACCCTGCGCAACCTCTTCCGCAAGCCGGTGACCATCATGTACCCGGACACGCCGCGGCCGTATCCGGACCGCTTCCGGGGGGTCCTGGCGCTCGTCTACGAAAAGGAGACGGGCGAGGAGGCCTGCATCGGCTGCCGGCTCTGCGAGTACATCTGCCCGCCCCAGGTCATCAAGGTCGAGATGCTGAAGACGAAGGAGCGGAACTACGCCAAGACGTTCACGCTGGAGCTGTACGCGTGCGAGTTCTGCGAGCTGTGCGTCCAGGTCTGCCCCACCGACGCCATCATCATGATGAAGTCCTTCGACCTGGCCACGGCCGACCGCCGCGAGATGCTGCTCGACAAGGACCGCTTGCACGCCATCGGGCTCGACTTCGCGCCGTCGTGGGCCACCGGCAACAAGCTCCGCGACATGCAGGCGCCGCCCAAGCCCGCCCGCGGCGAGGCCCGGGGACACGGGGCGGCGGCGGCCGAGGGGCGCGCGGGCGCGCCCGAGGGGAAAGCGAAGGAGAGCGCCGAGTGAGGGTCGAGACCGTGGGGTTCTGGGCGGTGGCCGTGGTGCTGCTGGCCTCGAGCCTCGCGGTGGTGTTGACCCCGAA
>DASYUQ010000151.1 GCA_036001065.1 Candidatus Methylomirabilota bacterium | reverse complement strand
CGCGCTGGGAGGCGTGTCGTTCGACGTGCGGCCGGGCACCATCACCAGCCTCATCGGCCCCAACGGCGCGGGCAAGACTACGGCGTTCAACGCGATCACCGGTTACCTGCGTCCGAACACGGGCCGCGTCACCTACCAGGGCGCGTCGCTGACCGGGCTCCGCCCCTCCGCGATCGCCCGCCGCGGCGTCGTCCGCACCTTTCAGAAGACCAGCGTCTTCCCGGCGCTCAGCGTCACCGACAACGTGATGATCGGACTCCACCTGCGGGGAACCGCGGACGTGGCCAGCGCGCTGGTCGGCCGGCGGCGCGTGCGGGAGGAGGACGCGCGCCTCGCCGCTGACGCCGAGGCGATCATCGCGTTCGTGGGGCTGGCCCCCCGGCGACGCGAGATCGCCAGCAGTTTGCCCTACGGCGAGCAGCGCCTGGTCGAGCTGGCCCTGGCGCTGGCCGCCCGGCCGTCCCTCTTGCTCCTCGACGAGCCGGCGGCGGGGATGACGGCCGCCGAGAAGGACAGGGCGAGCGGCCTCATCCGCAAGATCCGCGACGGTGGCATCACCGTCCTTCTCGTCGAGCACGACATGCGGATGGTCATGGGGATTTCCGACACCGTCGTCGTGCTCAATCACGGCGCCGTCATCGCCGAGGGTCCGCCGGCCGCGATCCAGTCGCATCCCGAGGTGATCCGCGCCTACCTGGGGTCCGCCGCTGCTCCGGCTTGAGGGGGTGCAGGCGGCCTACGGTCCCATCGCCGCGCTGCGCGGCCTCGACCTCGAGGTTCGCCAGGGTGAGCTGGTCTGTCTCATCGGCGCCAACGGCGCCGGCAAGACGTCCACGCTGCGGGCAATCTCGGGCCTCCTGCGCCCCGCCGCCGGGCGGATCGTCTTCGACGGCCGCGAGATCCAGGGGCGCGAGCCGGCCGATATTCTGGAGGCCGGCCTCGCCCACTGTCCGGAGGGGCGGCGCGTCTTCCCCTACCTCACCGTGCAGGAAAACCTCGAGATGGGCGCCTACGTCCGTCGCCAGCGGCGGGCCATCGCCGAGGACGTCGAGCGCGTCTGCGCTCACTTTCCGATCCTGGGGGAGCGGCGGCGTCAGATGGCGGGCACGCTCTCGGGTGGCGAGCAGCAGATGCTCGCCATCGGACGGGCGCTGATGGCGCGGCCGAAGCTCATCCTGTTCGACGAGCCGTCGCTGGGGCTGGCCCCCACCGTGGTGGAGACGACGTTCGCGATCATCGCCGACATCCGGCGGAGCGGCACGACCGTGCTCATGGTCGAGCAGAACGCCTACCTGGCGCTGCGGATGGCCGACCGCGGCTACGTGATGGAGACGGGCCGCATCGTCCTCGAAGGCCGCGGGGCCGACCTGTTGGGGGACGACCACGTCCGCCGCGCGTATCTCGGCGGCTGAAGATCGGCGGGGGCCTCTGCGGCCCCCTCCGAGGCCTCCCCCACTGATTGCGCCGGCAAAGCCGGCGCTCGAACGAGGCGCGCGCGGAGAGACACGACGTCGCCGATCACGATCACGACGGGCGGCTCCAGGCGGGCTTCCGCGGCTCGGGCGGCGATGTCGGCCAGGGTGCCGGTGACCGTCTGCTGCCCGGCCGTCGTGCCCGCGCGAATGAGCGCCACCGGGGTGTCCGGCCGGCGTCCGTGAGCCACGAGCCGGCTCGCGATCTGCGGGAGGCTCGCGGCGCCCATGAGGACGACGATGGTATCGACGGCGGTCGCCAGGCGGGCCCAGTCCACCCCGGGGCCCTGCTTGCATCGATCCTCGTGGCCGGTGACGACGGCGAATGAGGAGGAGAGGCCACGATGGGTCAGCGGGATGCCGGCGTAGGCGGGGACCGCCACCGCCGAGCTGACCCCGGGGACCACCTCGAACGGAATCCCCGCCCCCGCGAGCGCTTCGGCTTCCTCGCCGCCGCGGCCGAAGACGAAGGGGTCGCCGCCCTTCAGTCGCACGACGCGCCGGCCGCGACGCGCGTGGGCGATCAGGAGCTCGTTGATCTCGGGCTGAGGAAGCGTGTGAGCGCCGTTCGCCTTGCCGGCGAAGATCCTGAGCGCCCGGGGCGGGGCCAGCTCGAGCAGGCGCGGATCGACGAGGCGGTCGTAGACGATCACGTCCGCCCGCCGCAAGAGTCGCCGGCCCCGCAGCGTCAGCAGCCCGGGATCACCGGGGCCGGCGCCGACGAGCGCGACTGCCCCTCGGCGCATCAGGCCGCTCCCAGACGCTCGAGCAAGCGACGCTTGGCCGCCTCGGGCCGGCCCGCGGCGACGAGCGCTCGCAGGTCGGGGCCCAGGGCGCGGTTCCACGTCTCCGCATCGGGCGAGCGCTCACGGGCGCGGAGCTCGCGCCGGACCTCTCCGACGATCTCGGCGAGCGTTGCGTAATCATCGGTCAGGTAGGCCTCCAGCTCCTCCCGCACGGCGCGGGCCAGGGCGGGGCTGGTGCCCCCCGTCGCCACCGCCACCGTGAGATCGCCCCGGCGGAGGACCGAAGGGAGGATGAAGTCGCAGTGGGCGGGATCGTCGGCCGCGTTCACCCAGACACCGCGCTGCCGGCCATCCCGGGCCACGGCGGCGTTCGCGGCGCCGTCATCGGTGGCGACGAAGGCGAACTGATGGCCCCGGATGTCTCGGGCTCGGTAGGTTCGCCCGAGGTGCCGAATACGGCCCTGGCGGACCCAGGCCGCCAGGCGCGCGGTGAGCGTGGGGCTCACGACGGTCACGCGGGCTTCGACGCGAAGCAGAGCGTCGACCTTGCGCTCGGCCACGTCACCGCCGCCCACGACGAGCGCGGGTCGCTCGCGCATGTCGACGAAGATCGGATAGTACCCCATCACCGCTCCCCCTCTGGTGGCTGGATCTCCCACAATGTCCCGTGGCCCTCCTCCACTTCGCGGACGACAGCGGGGACGAACAGCTTCGCGCCGAAGACGCCGATGTCCAGGGCCCCGGCGCCGTGGCGAAGCGCGTCGGCGTAGAGGGCCCCGGCGACGCGCTCGGCGAGGTCCTCCAAGAGCATCGTCCGATCGCGCTGGAGCACCGAGAGCACCAGCTCTTCCAGGAAGGTCCGGGGTGGCCGCCGGGGAACGGCGCGCAGGCCGACGCGGCGACCGGAAGAGTCGGCGATCTTCTCCGTCTCGCTCGCCGCTGGGCTCATCGCGTCCCTCCGGGGCCGACGGGTTCTCGTCCAGAGCACGACCCGGCTCCGCGCATGGTCACCGACTCTGCGCCCACTCGGCGAGCACCGCCGCCACCTCTGGCCGCGTGAACTCCGGCGGCAGCGGATCGCCGCGTCGCAACAGCTCGCGAACGCGCGTGCCCGACAGCGCCACGCGATCCGCCCCCTGGTGGGGGCAGGTCTTGGTCGAGGCCACCGCGTCGCACCGTCGGCAGAAAAAGGTCTCGAAGAAGAACAGCGGCTCGATGCCGAGCTCCTCCCGGCCGAAGGACCGGAGGAGATCGTGGGCCGCGTACGGGGCATAGTAGCTCCCCACGCCGGCGGCATCGCGCCCGACGATGAAGTGCGTGCATCCGTAGTTCTTGCGAACCAGAGCGTGGAAGGCGGCCTCGCGGGGCCCCGCATAGCGCATGGCGCCGGGAAACACCGCCAGCGCGATGCGCTCGGCCGGAAAGTAGTGCCGCACGAGGGCGCGGTAGCAGAGGAACCGGACGTCCGACGGCACGTCGTCGAGCTTGGTCTTGCCCACCAGCGGGTGGATCAGCAGCCCGTCCATCAGCTCCAGGGCACACTTCTGGATGTACTCGTGGGATCGATGGATGGGATTCCGCGTCTGGAACGCCGCCACCGTGCGCCAGCCCCGCTCGCGGAAGAGAGCGCGGGTGGCGGCGGGATCCAGCCGGAACTCCTCGAATCCGCCGAGCGGCGGTTGCTGGACCAGATCGACCGGGCCGCCCAGCAGAACCTCGCCGCGTCCCATCAGATAAGCGACGCCGGGATGCGCGAGGTCCTCGGTCCCGTAGACCAGGCGCGCCTCTTCGCGCCGGTCGTAGTCGTACCTGTCCTGGAGGTGCAGCAGCCCCAGCACCTCTTCCCAGGGCGCGATCAGCGCAACCGGTGATCCCTCTTTCAGGCGCCGAGCAGCGTCCTGGTCGACGGCGAGCGTGATGGGGAGCGTCCACACGACCCCGCTGGCCAGGCGCATTTCATGGACGACCCGCCGGTAGTCGGCCCGGCCCATGAAGCCCTCCAGCGGGCTGAAGGCCCCGGTGGCCAGGAGCTCGAGGTCGGACATCGCGCGGGCGTTGAGCGAGATCTTCGGCAGCTCGGGGGCCCGGGCGATCGCCTCGGCGCGGGCCTCGCCCGCCAGGACCCGGTTCACCAGCGCGCCGCCGTGCGGCGGGATCAGGTCGGCGGCGGGACGCGAGTGAGCCCCGGCCATCAGGCGGCGCCGCCCGTCGTGGGGTGCAGGACGCCGACCCGAGCCGGGACCCGATGACGTGCACGGCTCCGGAAGAACGCCCGCAGGAGGTAGGCGTCGATAGCGACCGCCGCGATCCAGATCCCGTAGGCGGCGGGGCTCGAAGCAGGGACGAGACCGACGAGAGTCCGCGAGAGCCCGAACCCTACCACCCAAGCGTCGAAGCTCATGCACACCCGACGAAAGGTCTCCGCATCGAGGCGTCGCACTAGCGCGGCGCCGAGCGGGATCCCGATCAGGACGCTGGGCACGATCGCCAGCAGGAGACCCATGCCGGGGGCGCTGTAGAGTCCGAGCAGGAGATAGGCGATGGCCGTCAGGGTGGACTCGGCCACCCGGATGAGGCCGAGTGCGGCCCGAAACTCCTGTTTCACGAATCCCTGGTTGTTGAACAGCAGCGCCAGCGGAGGGCCGGAGATCGTGGTGACGGAATAGAGCACGCCGACGCCGGCCCCAAATGGGACGCCCACCGCGCTCTCAGCGCGCACGGGCCGCCTCACTCCGGCGGCCTGGAGCAGGATCAGCGGAAGGAGGGCGGCGAAGACGTAGAGCCTGAGCCAGGCGGGGTCGAGCGAGGAGAGGAGCCAGGCCCCGGCGAGAATGCCTGGCACCAGGCCCACGAAGAGCGGCAACACCCGCCGCCAGACTACGGGGACGCTGCGCCGGCTGATGACGAGGACATAGCCGTTGATCACCGTCTCGACCAGGACCAGCGCCGGATTCAAGATCCGACTCGGGTAGAACAGCAGCGCGACCGGAACGGTGATCGAGGAAAAGCCGTGGCCCAACGCGCCGTTGACGACCGCGGCCGAGAGCGTGATCAGCGCCAGCGTGGCCAGCTCAACGCTCATCGCTTCGTCACGTGGAGCCCGCACTCCTTCGTGTCCGCGCTCTCCCACCACCAGCGCCCCGCGCGCGGATCCTCGCCGGGCTCGACGGCGCGCGTGCACGGCGCGCAGCCGATGCTGGGGTAGCCGCGGTCGTGCAGCGCGTTGTAGGGCACGTCGTGAGCGCGGATGTACGTCCACACCTGCTCCGACGTCCAGTCGGCCAGCGGGTTCAGCTTGATCAGCCCACCGTGCTCCGGGTCCACCTCGACCTTGCGCACCTGGGCTCGCGTCACCGCCTGCTCCCGGCGGAGTCCCGTGATCCAGGCGTCGAGGCCCCGCAGGGCCCGGCCGAGGGGTTCCACCTTGCGCACGCGGCAGCAGAGCTTCCGCTTCTCGATGCTCGTGTAGAACAGGTTGACCCCGTGCTCCCGGGCCATCGCCTCGACGGCGTCGGCCTGGGGGAAATAGACCTCGACGGCCAGACCGTACCGCTCGCGGATCGCGTCTATCAGACTGTAGGTCTCAGCGGGCAGACGCCCGGTGTCGAGCGTGAACACCCGCGCCGTCGGCTCGAGCCTGACCAGCATGTCGATCAGGACCACGTCCTCGGCGCCGAAGCTGGCCGCGAGCCCGATCCGCGGATGAAACTCGCCCAGTGCCCAGGCCAACAGCGCCTCGGCATTCTTCGTCTCCAACGCTTCGCGCTGCGCCTCGACCGCCTGCGATCGGTCACGCACCGCCATGGACACGCTCCTCCTGGGTCAAGTGGTCGGCGATCCGGTGAACGAGCGCGCCCATCGTCCCCTTGTCGGCCCGAATCCGCGGCGTGATGTCGTGCTCTCTCAGCGCCGCCTCGCAGACCGGACCGATGACCGCCACGATGGCCCGCTCGCGCAGCGCCTTCAACAGTTGGTCGCGCAGGCCGATGCGCTCGGCCACCAGGGTGAGATGCTTGATCTGGGGCGAGCTCGTGAAGGCCACGACGTCGACGCGCCCGTCGACGAGGTCCTGGACCAGGCGGACCAGCGGCCCCTCGTCTTCGGGCAGCGCCCACTCGTAGAGTGGGATCTCGAGCACGGTCGCCCCCCGCGCCACCAGACCCTCTACGAGGAACGGGTTGTCCTCGCCGTAGAGCTGGACCGCTACCGTCGTCCCGCGTAGGTCACGGCCGGCGAGCGCGCTCAGGAGTCCTTCCGAGGTCGGCTCCGAGGGCACCAGGTCGACCCTGACTCGCGCCTCGCGGAGCACCGCGATCGGCTTGGGCCCGCGCGCCACCACGACCATCGCCCCCAGTGCCTGGAGTAACGCCTCACGCTGGCCCACCGTGGCCGCCAGCTCCAGGAACGCCCGCGTCCCCACGCCGGTCAGGAAGAGAATCAGGCCGACCCCACCCCGGCAGATGCGGTCGAGCACCGCCAGCGCGGGCCCGCGGTCGCGCCGCGGGACCTCGCGCAGCGCCGGGGCGGAGTACGGCACCCCACCGAGCTTCGTGATGAGGGCGGTCAACTCGGTGGCGCGACGGGCCTCCGTGATGGCAATGGTCTTTCCGCGAAGTGACGACATACTCTCGCCGCCGTCAGCCGTCCACGCCGTGAGGCGGGCGTCCCGGCGAAGGGTCGCGCGCGACCGCCGCCGCTTCGTGCCCAGCGAGAAACTCGCGCAGCTCCTGGTCCGTGTGCCGGGCGCTGAACTGCCGGAAAGTTTCCCCGTGCCGGCGCTCGGCGAGGTAGACCGTGAGCAGCCGCTCGATGGCGTCGGCCACCTCCGTGGCGGCCACGCGGTAGCCGACCGGGCGGGCCTTGGCCTGGTGCCTGCCGACGGCGCCCCCGACACAGAAGTAGTAGGCGTCCACCAGGGCCCCATTCACTTTCACCTTCTTGCCCTCGATGCCGAGATCGGCGATCCAGTGCTGACCACAGCTGTTCGGGCAGCCGGTGATGTGGATCTTCAGGTGCTGATCGAAGCCCGGCAGCCGCCGCTCCAGCTCGTCCACGAGCCCGCGCGCGAATCCTTTGGTCTCGGTGAGGGCGATCTTGCAGAACTCGCTCCCGGTGCAGGCGATCGTCCCCCGCCAGAACGGAGATGCCTCCAGCCGGAGCCCGGTCGGCTCCAGCTCGTCGGCGAGCCCCCGGACCCGGTCGCGCCGCACGTTGAGGACAAGGAGGTTCTGCATGTTGGTCGTGCGCAGCTCACCGGTGCCATAGCGGTCGGCCAGGTCGGCGACGGCCCGTAGCTGGGCGGGGGTGACCCGCCCCCGGAGCACAGCCAGGCCCGCATAGACGTAGCCCGGCTGCTTCTGGGGACGGATGCCCACGTGGTCGCGGTAGACGTCCTCGGGCGGATCCTCGGGCGGCGCCGGGTCGAGCGCGAAGCCCACGCGCTCCTCGAGCGCGCGCAGCAAGCGCTCGGCCGTCCACCCGTGGGTGAGGAACAGGAACTTGAGCCGCGCCTTCTCGCGGCTCTGCCGCAGCACGTCGCTGTCGCGGAAGATTTCGGAGATCCCACGGATGACCGGCAGGACCTGATTCCAGCGCACGAATGCGTCGAGCCGCACTCCGAAGTGGGGATCGGTGGAAAGCCCCCCGCCCACGCGCACGGAAAACCCGATCTCGCCCGAGCGGGGATGCCGGAGCGCCGTCATGCCGACGTCGTTGATCTCGGGGTAGGAGCACCACACGCGGCACCCGGTGACGGAGATCTTGTACTTGCGCGGCAGGTTGTAGAACTCGGGGTTGCCGTTCAGCAGGCGCGTCGCCGCGTGGACCAGCGGCGAGGCGTCCACGATCTCGTCAGCATCGACGCCGGCCAGCGGGCAGCCGGTGACGTTGCGCGTGTCGTCGCCGCACGCCCCCATCGTCGTGAGCCCGGACCGCCACAGGCTCTGGAAGATGTCCGGAAGCGCCTCCACCGTCACCCAGTGGAGCTGGATGTTCTGTCGGACCGTGATGTCGGCGACGCTCCGCGCGTGGCGCTCGGCCAGGTCCGCAAGGGTCCGCACCTGATGGGACAGGAGCATCCCGTTCGGAATTCTCAGGCGGACCATGAAGTACGGCGTCGCGCGGCCCTCGCCCCCCTTGCCTCCGACGGCGCCGACGCCGTCACCCTGCGTGTAGATGCCCCACCACCGGAAGTAGGTGTTGAGCCACTCGGGGGGAATCGACGCGTAACCCTCGCGGGCGAAGCGCACGATCTGGTCGTACGCCTCCCACGGGTTCACCTCGCGCTTGAGCCGCTCGACTCGCTGGGCCTTGGTCTCGTGCTGGACGACGTCGCTCATGGCTGTGAATCGCATAAATACATTTCCGGATCGGAAATGTCAAGAATGAATACAGGCCTGATCTTCCGGTGCCTTACGTAGATCATCGGAGAGGTCTAGCGAGCGATCGGCAGGTCTTCCCGGTTCCCCCACTCCGCATCTCTCCTTCTGGTTTCTCGGTAATCACTCCGGCGCCTCGCGAGCGACACTTCAGGAATTCCAGTCGGTCTAGGAGAAGCTCCCAGGGAGCTCGCTCGGGCCCAGCCAGCAACTTAGCGATTTAATTGCGCTTTACAGTGGCAGCCGTCTTGCTGGTGTATTTGCACCAAGGTGATGTCGTTAAACGGGGGTGCGCGGTGAACCGACTCGAGGAAACCGGATTGTTTCAGGCTCTCAGCCGGGCCGGGGACGGCGCGCTCGTGGCCGACACCAGCGGGCGAATCGTCTACTGGAATCCCGCGGCTCAGCGCCTGCTCGGGTGGGGCGCTGGCGAAGCCGTCGGCCGCCCGTGTTGCGATCTTCTCGAAGGCCGCGACGGCAACGGCGAGCCGGTGTGCCGAGACGACAGTCCGGTGATCGCGGCCGCGCGCCACGGTCAGCCGGTCGAGGATTTCGACATCTGGACGCGGACCAAGGCGGGGCGGCTCATCCGGCTCAACGTGAGCACCCTCGCCGTCCCGTCGGAACGCAGCGCCGGCACGCTCACGATTCATCTGTTCCGCGACGTGACCGGGCGCGCCCCGGCGCGGCGGAACGGCGGTCACGCGTCAGAGCCGCGCCCCGAGACGACGCCGGCATCAGGTCCACTGACGCGCCGCGAGCTCGAGGTCCTGCGCCTTCTGGCGACGGGCACCAGCACGCGTGCCGCCGCGGACCGCCTCGGCGTGAGCCTGGCCACCGTCCGCAACCACGTGCAGAATCTCCTGGGCAAGCTCGGCGTGCACAGCCGCCTGCAGGCAGTCGCGCACGCCACCAATCACGGCCTGCTCTAACCCTTCCCCGGCATATCCGAAATCGCCGCGGACGCCTAG
>DASYUQ010000150.1 GCA_036001065.1 Candidatus Methylomirabilota bacterium | reverse complement strand
GGAGGACGCCGAGGTCGATCAGCCGATCGTATTCGGCTCGGGTCCACCGCCGGCTGCGCACGTGGGGAAGTCCCATGCGTCGACTCCGATCCGAGGCTATCGGGCCCGCCCGGCTTCGTCAATGCGCCCGAGAGGATACGCCCACCCATCATCCCTCCTCGATCCGCACCGTCACCGAGCGCGTGGCCCCGAAGGTGGGCACGATGGCCGAGTGCTTGCCCGGGCCGCCGGCCACGACCACCATCACGTCGTCCGGCGTCGCCGCCAGCGCCACGGTGTCGTCCGGGCAGCGGTCGCGGAAGCGCGGGGGATCGATCGTCGCGAAGCGCGCGAGGTTCTCGGGGCTGAAGGCGCCCAGGCGGACGCGCGCGTGTTCCCAGAAGGCGCGCTTGAGGTCACGCTTGGACCAGCCCGAGCCGGCGACCGTCCGCGCGTGCTCGGGGCCGAGCAGGAGCAGCGGCTCGCCCCCCAGATAGATGTTGTTGTTGCCGGTGGTGGCCGCGGTGCCGGCCAGCGCCCGCAGCAGCTCCTCCGCCGACGTCGAGCCGTGGTCGTTGACGTTGTGCGGCGCCTCCGAGCCGCAGACCGTCACGCAGCTCTCCGTCGTCGCGAAGCCGCGCTCGACGTGCAGCGGCGCCCACGGCGAGGCCTCCTCGTTCTCCGCGAGGCAGTAGGTGAACTTTCCCGGGTGGCCGAGCGTGGCCCGGTCCACCTGCCCCGGGCTCGCCCCGCCGACATTCTGGAGGGCGAGACGCACGGCGCGTCCGATGACGGCGTTGGCCCGATGCCCCTGCCCGAGCGCGTTGGCGCCGCCGCTGATGTCCAGGCGCGGGCCCACCGGGCCGTTCACGATGATCAGCGGCGTGCACGGGTGCGTCGTCGTCTGGAGCGCCTCGAGGTTGAAGCGGGGGTCGGCGACGGCGCGGAGGGCGGCGACGACGACGGGCAGGTGCTCGGGGCCGGCGCCGGCGAGCGCCGCGTTGACGGCGACCGCCTCCAGCGTGGCCAGGCCCTGCCGCGGCGCCAGCGTCGCGACCACCTCGGCGCCCTTCCGGCCCCCGAGGATCCGCGCGACCCGCTCGGCGGTGGGCGGGAGCACCGGCAGGCCGTCACCCCAACCCTGAGCCAGGGCGAACTCCTGAAAGGCGTCGAGGTCGTCGGGCGCCTCGAGTTTCGCCACACGGGAGAACTCCGCCGGCGCCGGCGGCGAGGGGTCGCGGGTCAGCGCGTCGAGGACGTCACCGACGATCCGCTCGGCGCGCGCTGCGACCGCGGAGGCCTCGACGCCGCCGATGGGGTGCGCGACCGTCACCAGCGGCAGATGCGGCAGGCCGAGCGCGGCCGCGGCGGTGCGCCCCAGCGAGGCGAAGACGTCGGTGCCCAGCACCACGGCGGGCACGCCCCGGGCCTCGATCTCCGCTGCGTCGTGGAAACTCCACGACGTGCAGGAGCCTCAGTCCGCCGATCCGGTGAGGACCACATCGGAGGCGGCGACGACCTCGTCGAGGTTCGCCGCCGGCCGCGACGCGCCCGGCTTGCTCCAGCGCTGGATCCGCCGTGCGCCCGCGCGCTCCACCAGCAGCTCGGCCAGGCGGCCCAGCAGCGCGTCGGCATTCGGCTTGGAGTTGTCGAGGACGCCGATGCGGCAGCCGGCCAGGCTCGCGCGTCGCTTGGCCAGTCGCTTCACGGTCGTCTCGGCGCTGCCGCTCGGGATCAGCACGTTCATGGGCGGTCCCCCTATCCTCCCTACAGGTCGGTCAGGAACGCGCCTAGATCGTAGACCACGTGGACGACCGCCGTAAACGTGGTCGAGGTGCGCTGCTTCAGGAACCCCAGGGCCAGGCCGACCACGAAGATCATGAGGATCCCGGGGAGCTGGTACTGCACGTGCAGCGAGGCGAAGAGCGCCGCGGTGAGCACGACGCCCAGCCGCGGCTGGAGCGCGCCGCGAAAGAGGATCTCCTCCCCCACCCCGGCCGCCAGCGACACGAGCGCGGCGCCGACGAGCGGCGGGATGCCGATGAACTCGTAGTCGAACCGGTCCTCCAGCGCGTGCAGGTCGGGCAGCACGACGCCCTCGGTCCACTCCATCACGGTGACGACGATGTGGAAGAGCACGGCGACCGCCAGGGCCCAGCCCAGGTGGCGCAACCGCAGCGGGCGGAGGTCGAGCCGCGCCAGCGTGGCGGCCGCACCGCGCGTGAGGAACGCGCCGACGCCGGCCAGCGCGAGGGCGACATCGCTGACGATCGACACGACGGAGTCGCTCAGGTAGAAGGGGATGCTCGCCGACGGCTCGCCCTGGAGCTGGGCGAACAGCACGACCGAGGAGGCGAGGACGAGGGCGAACGCGACCGCCGTCACGGCATGCACGGGCGAGCCCGGCTCGAGCCCGAGCGGTCTGAGCAGCGCCGCCCGAACGGGACCGGGGGAGAGCAGCACGGCCAGCCCCGCGGCAGCGAGCAGCGCGGCGGTGAGCTCGCGCGGCGAGAGATCGCCCGCCGGCAGGCCGAGCTTCCCGGCGACCAGGGCCAGCGCGGCGCAGACGGCGCCGACCCCGACCGCGACGAGGCGGGGCCGCCGGCGCGCCCACTCGGCGTGCTCGAGCGCCCGCGCCAGCACCAGCGCGACGATGAGGGGGACCGGAAGCGAGAGTCCTTCCGCGAGGCCCGCCGCCTCCAGGCCCACGAAGGCGGCGCCGATGAGGAGCCAGACGAGGAGGCCGCGCCGGAGCATCAACCGGCCGAGGCTACAGGCTGGAGAAGAGCAGGCCCATCTCGGGCCAGGATCAGTCCGTGTCGGGGGAGGCTAGTGCCGTTCCAACTTGTTGATACTAAATCTGTCCACAAACGACGTACACGGTGCCTTCCTAGGCGCGAATAGTTGGAACGGCACTAGGTGGGTCGGGGTCCGCTCGTGACCGGCAGCCGCACGACGAACTCGGCGCCGCGGCCCGGGCCTTCGCTGTATGCGTCGACGGTGCCCCCGTGGAGGTGCACCAGCCGCTGCACGAGCGCCAAGCCGATCCCGAGGCCGCCCCCTTCGCCCGACCGCCCGACCTGCGTGTAGAGATCGAACACGCGCTGGAGCATCCCGGGCGGAATCCCCTGACCCGTGTCTCTCACGCGGACGACCACCGTGTCCCCCTCGCGTTCGGCCGCCACCCAGATCAGGCCCCCTGAAGGCGTGTACCTCACGGCGTTGGTCAAGAGATTCACGATCACCTGCTCCAGCCGCGTCGGGTCGGCCGTCACCATGATCGGCGTCTCCGGCAGCGAGAGGGAGAGCCGCTGGTGCCGCCCCTCGACGAGGGGCCGGGTCACGTCGAGCGCGCTGGCGATGACGCTCGCCACATTGAGCTCGGTCTTCTGGAGCTCGATCTTGCCGTGACCGATGCGGGCCAGGTCCAACAGATCGTCCAGGAGCCGCGCCTGGTACTGGACCCGGCGATCGATGATGTCGCACGCCCGCCGCACGGCGGCCTCGTCCTCGTAGCGACGCACGATCTCCACCCCGCTGGCGATGGGCGCCAGCGAGGCTCGGAGCTCGTGGGCGAGGACGGCCAGGAACTGATCCTTCCGTCGGTCTGCATCGTGCGCTTCGCGGTAGAGGCGGGCGTTGTCGATGGCCAGGGCGGCGCGCGCGGTGAGATCCTCGGCGAAGTGCAGGTCGGCCGGCTCATAGCGACGCCCGGATTCCACGGCCACGAACGTGATGGCCCCCAGCGTCCGCCCCCGGGCCAGGATGGGCACGACCATGGCTGACTTCGGCGCCAGTTCGCGGAGGACTCTGAGGTGCTCGGGGTCCCGCACGATCGAGGGCAGCAACGAGTCGGGAATGTCCGCGATCACCCGCGGCTGGCCCGAGCGGAGCGTCTCCGCCACCGAGCCCAGGGAGCCGGGGTCGGGCACGTGACGGCGCAGGGCGGAGGCCAGCTCCACCTTGCCCCCATCCCCGGCGAAGACGACGGCTCGCCGCACCGAGCCGTCGGCCTCGAGAATATCGACGACGCAGAGGTCCGCCACGCTCGGCACCGCCAGCCGCGCGACCTCCGACAGCGTCGCGTCGTAATCCAGCGAGGAGGCCAGAACCGCGCTCGCCTCGGCGAGAAACGCCGCCCGTCGGCGCGCCGCCTCGGCCCCGGCATGGGCGGCCCGCTCGGTTTCGTACAGGCGCGCGTTCTCGATCGCGATGGCCACGTGGTTGGCGACGATCTTGAAGAGATGCTCGTCTTCCGGCGTCGGGCCCGACCCCGGGAGGTATCGCGCGATGACGAAGCCCAGCGGCCGACCCCGGACCGCGAGCGGGAACTTCCATTCGACGTCGACGAGACCCGTCGGTTCGACCGCCGGGGCCAGCCGCGTGCCGGGGGGATGGCTCAGCTCGACGATCACCTCGACGGCGCCGAGGGCGCGCGCGACGCGGGGCAGCATCCGCTCCAGCAGCGCGTCCAGGCCCAGCTCGGAGGTCAGGTCGCGGACGGCCTCGTGGATCTCTTCCAGCCGCCGCGCGCGCTCCTCGACGTGGTTGTTCAGGCGCTTGAGCTCATCGAGCTGGGCCAGCAGCCGGAGGACGAGCCGCTGGTTGAGGTCGCGGAGAAAAACGTTCTCGGTGGCGGCGGGGACCCGTTCGCGCTTGCCGGCCAGGAATTCGGTGATCTGCTGGGGGAAGCGGTCGACGTCGATCGGCTTCGGTATGTAGCCGTCGCATCCCGCCACCAGGGTCCGCTCGCGGTCCCCCTCCCCCGCGTAGGCGGTGACGCCGACCATCGGCGTGTCGGACAGCTTCGGAAACGTCCTCAGGATGGCGGCCACGGTATGGCCATCGACTTCCGGAAGGTTGAGATCGAGGAGGATCAGGTGCACCGGCTCCCGGAGCGCCCGCTCGATGCCGCTCAGGCCGTCCTCGGCCTCCACCATCTCGTAGCCGGCGCGCTCGAGGACGGACCGGACGAGCGTCCGACTTTGTGGATCGTCCTCGATGTAGAGGATCTTCTCCCGCTTCCCGCCACGCGTCGCGCCCGCCTGCGTCATTCGACACCGGCCTCCACGTCGCGACCTCCAGAGCCTCGGGGAGCCGGGCCGGAAGAGACGCGGGCAGCGCGGCCGCGATCTGGGGGCCCGGATCGCGCAGGCAGTATACACGGGCCGCCCGGCCCCGTCACCGGGCTCGGCCCGTCTCCCTGAGGAAGACCGCGCAGCCGAGCGCGAGCGCCTGCAGGGCGCCGGCCAGCAGGAAGGCCGGGGCGAAGCCGCCGGTGACGTCCACGATGCGGCCCAGCACGATGGGCAGCACCATGCTGCCCACGAAGCAGGCGGCGTTGGTCACGCCGGCCGCCGTGGCGGCGAGCTCGTGCGGGAACATCTCCACGACCATTACGAACGGCAGGATCATCCCGCCGATCAGCAGACCGGTCAGGAGTGCCGTCAGCGCCGCGCCGAGGAGGCTCAGCCCAGGCACCAGGAGCGCGAAGACGACGCAGGCGGCGACGCTGGCCGTCTGGCTCAGCAGCGTGATCGGCTTCCGCCGTCCCTGGCGATCGCTGAGCCAGCCGGCGAGCGGCCACGACACGATCGTGCCCGCCGTGATGAGCCCGGTGATGGCGCCCGCCTGCGGCTGGGTGGCGCCCAGCACCGTGACCAGGAAGGCGGGCAGGAACGTGATGAAGCTGAAGTAGGCGCCGTAGGAGAAGAAGACCATGAAGTTGAAGGGCCACAGCGCGCGCGTGGCCAGCACGGTGCCGAGGCTCCCCGTGGTGCCGCCGGCGGCGGCGCCGCCCGGCCCCGGCCGCAGGCAGAGCGCGATCAGTGCCAGCGTGAGCAGCGCGGGCACGGCCGTGACGCCGTAGGCCCAGCGCCAGCCCCACCGCGACGCCAGCCAGGGCACCAGGAGCAGGCCCAGGGTGCCGCCGATGCCGCCGCCCGCCGACACGGTGCCCGTCGCGCGCGCCCGCTCGCCCGGCGGGAACCACTCGCTCACCAGGCGCATGGCCGGCACCCACACGGCGGCGGCGCCGAGCCCGACCAGCATCCGCGCCGCGATACTGGCCGCGAACGTCGCGCTCAGCGCGAAGGCCACGACGCCCAGCGCGAGCAGCGCCATGCACGTGAGCATCAGCCGCCGCGTGCCCCAGCGGTCCGCGATCACACCGACGGGGACCTGGACGACCGTGTAGGTCCAGAAGTACGCGGTCTGGACCGTGCCCGCCGCCGCGTAGGTGAGCCCGAGCTCGCCGACGAAGCTGGGGATGAGCGGGGCGAAGGCCATGCGGTGCAGGTGGGTCTGCATGAACGCGAAGACCGTGACCCCGAGGATGACCCATCGGTAGGGCGACGGCATGACCTTCGCCTTGTAGCACGTGTGTTATCATCCGGCAAAGTTTGCCGTCGAGGTTCTGCAATGAAACCCTTCGTCGTCAACCGCTACGGACGCATCGTCCTTCCTTTCAACTTCTTCCCCGAGCTCGACTTCTCCGTGTTCCAGACGCTGGAGCAGTTCGCCGCCGTCATCAAGCGCGACTTCGAGGAGAAGGCGCCGACGGAGGCGGAGGTCGTGGCCCGGCTGGAGTCGGGGAGCTACCAGGGACGCTACGATGTGCTGCGGGACGTCGCCCTCAACCTCTTCTGGGTGAACCGCTACGCCATGACCATGTACGAAAAGCGGCCCGTGCGCTGGCGCGACGTCCCCCGCCAGCGCGACGACGTGTTCCTGCCGGTCTTCAAGCCGTGGGACGGCAGTGAGCTGGCGGCGGCGCTCGAGGCCGGCTACCGGACGCTCAAGCCCTCGTGGGACGAGGCCACCGAGGACAAGGTGTCCCGCATCCTGTTCGACGTGTTCCGCCACAAGCTGTGGGCCGGCGCCGAGCTTCCCGCCATCAAGCCGACGGTGGCGGAGATCCTCGCCGATCCGCGCCGACTGACCTATCACCTGCTGGCCTACGACCCCGACTACCCGGGCTACGCCTACGACGACATCATCGAATGTCACCACGAGGTGCCCGAGCTGGAGGCGCTGCTGCGGCAGGCGATGGTCCTGCACAACCAGTACCGGTGGGACCGGTCGAAGACGCGCCTGATCGAGGTGGGCAAGCTCGCCCCCGACGACTTCGTGGTCGTCTTCTATCCCCGCCAGGAAGCGGTGCTCGACTTCATCCGTCGCGTGAAGGGCGGACGGCGCCAGCGGCTGGCCCGGCCGGCGCCGGTCGAGTCCCGCCCTCCGGCGACGCCCTATCCACCCGTCGAGGTCGCCCGGCGCTTCACCATCATGCCGCGTCTGGAAGCCCTGGGGGTCCGGAAGGGCGAGCACGTCTGCACCAACGACGACCTCATCCGGAACGCCGCCTACTGCTGGTCACCGATGACCGCGGTCGACATCCTGGCCAAGACCGGCATCGCCCAGCGCCGGTACACCGAGCTCGATCTCGACCACCTCGCGCTGCTGGCGGCCCAGCGGGCGCTCGAAAAGTCCGGACGCCGGCCCGAGGAGATCGGCGCCGTGCTCTTCTGCTCCTGCACGACGACCAAGATCATCCCGTCGGTGGCCACCTGGCTCTCCGGCCAGCTGGGGATCTTCCAGACCCACGCCTCCTGCGACATCATCGCCGCCTGCGCCGGGTTCCCCTATGGTCTGGCCGAGGCGGTGCGCTTGCTCCAGGAGGTCGAGCGCCCGGTGCTCGTGGTCTGCGCCGAGAGGTTCTCCGACAAGATCGGCACCGTGCGCACCTCCCGCATGATCTTCGGTGACGGCGCCGGCGCGGTCGTGGTGGGCCCGGCCCCGGAGGGGGCGCCGCCGGACATCGAGGTGTTCCAGACCTACGCCAGTGGACCGATGAGCGAGGTAAACTCCATCATCTGGCCCAACCCCGACTTCGACAACAACATCACCGTCTACGGACCGGAGGTGCGCGCGCTGGTCAAGCGCTACCTCACCCAGATGATCGGCGAGCTGCGCGCGCTGCCGCACCCGGACGGGACCTCCGGCTCGCTGATGGACGCCATCGACCTCATCGTGCCCCACCAGGCCAACAAGACGATGGTGGTGAAGCTGGCCACCGCGGCCGGGATCGATCCCGCGCGCTGCTACTTCAACATCGAGCGCGTGGGGAACACCTCGGCGGCCAGCATCCCCATCGCCATTCACGACGCCGTCCGCGAGGGCCTCCTCGACCGCCCGCTGCGCGTGTTCGCCCCCGGCTTCGGCGCGGGCGCAGTGGGAGGCTACGTCGTCATGCGCGTCGATCCGGCGATCGTCGC
>DASYUQ010000149.1 GCA_036001065.1 Candidatus Methylomirabilota bacterium | reverse complement strand
GAAGCTCACCGGGACGCTCAAGCTGAAGAACACGTCGGCCAATCAGACCGTCCGTCTGGTCGCAGGGAAGATCCAGTACATCGATGCCCAGGGGCAGCCCATCAAGCTGGAGGCGGCGCGGACCGAACCGACCCTCAGGTTCCCCACGTACGGTAACGAGCGCCTCGACCCCGGGCAGGATGCGACCCAGTCCCTGGACGTGGAGTTCCCTGCCGACGCCCTGAAGGCGAAGAAGCTGAAGGAAATCCGCCTTGAGCTCGCGTATATCCCGTCACCGTATCGGGAGGAGACGGTCAACTTCACCGTGTCGATCAGCGCGGGCAAGTAAGCCGCGGGAGGTGGCTCCTCCCTGGAGTCACCTCCCCTACAGGGCTCGCCGCCTCGACGGCTGATCGGGAGAACAAGATGCCGCCAATGAATGGCCTCAACGAGCTTCGCGAGCAGGGCATGATGACCTGGATCGAACAGGAGCACGGATGGGTCGCGGCGCCGGAAGAAGTCGTGAAGGCGCTTTCCAATGATGGCTTCGAAGAATGCAAGCGCGAGATGACGACGAGCCGGCGTGATCGCCGGCCGGCCGGCGGCGTGTGGCAGGGAATCAACACGGGTACGGGATCCGTGGCCTCGGCCATCTGGGTGAATCGCCCGACGTGGCCGCAAGCCATCGTGTTCATCGCGATCGATGGCGAGTCGCTCGAGGGCCTCGGCGCCCGGAGCCCGGAGTATGACCTGCACAGGGAAGACGGGGGCGAGGGCTAGGGTCTCGTCCGGAGGCGTGTGGCTGGCCCTTTTCTGCTCGCGTACGTCAACGGGGCAAGCTTGATCAACGCAAGTCTGGATCGTCCCCGATGGTCGTGTTCGGGAGCTGGGTGGCCACGAGCTCGGACTCCGGCAGCTCTTCCACCGGCAGCTTCGACACACGACACTCGAGATGATCCTCACTCACCGTGTACGTGCAGTACATTCCGAACCGAACCCGGAGGGACGGGAGTGCCTTCGCCAGCCGGATGCCCGGATCAGGGAGCCCGCAGGATCAGAAGGCCGTTGTGGTAATCCAAAAAGAATCCCGCGGGGGGTGCGCCGTCGAGGGATTTTCTCTCGCGATCAGCCAGTTCGGCAAAGCATGGTGCCGAAGGGGGGACTCGCCGGGCGCTCCTCGGCGAGTCCCCCTCCGTTTTCGCGGTTTTCCTCGTCATCGCGCCATGTTACCCCACCGTGGCGAGTGAGCACGAGTGAGCGCATTTGTACCTGTTTCCGCGATGGTGTACGGGGAAAATACGGGGCACTAGTCCGCCCGCCGGTAGCCCTTGGTCTCCATGCATCGGATGTAGATGTGCCGGCCTGGTAAGGTGAGCCCGCCGGGATGCGTCGCGGGATACACCGCCCTCGGCGTCGCCTCCCTGGCGGCTTGCATGCACTCGAAGTCCTCACGCTGGACGTCGGCCTCGACAAGCGCGCCGTCCTTCGTCCACCGGATCGGCTCGGCGCACCCGGCGAGCACCACTACCGCGAGGAGCAGCATCAGGGATCTCATGTCACGCCCCTCCTTCCAGGTACTTTGCGATCTCCGCCTTGCGCTTCGTCGTGGTCAGGTGCGCGTAGATCAACGTCGTGCTGATGTTGGCGTGGCCGAGCGCCTCCTGGATCAGCTCCAGCGGGGCGCCGTTCTCCCGGAGTCGTGAGGCGAAGGAATGCCGGAGCATGTGGGGGTGGACATGGCGGCCCGCGACGGCCGACACCTTGCGGTGGATCATCATGAAGATGCTGCGCGTCAGCAGCGGGAGCGCCCGCCGGAGGCGGGAGTAGCCGCCCCCCGCGCGGGGAAAGAGATAGGGCGAGGCGTGCGCGACCCGCAGCTCCCGGAGGCGGTCGGCGAGGATGCGCTCGGCCTCGTCGCGGTCGCGGGTCGCCAGTGGCTCAATGCGGTGCTCGCCGTTCACGTACAGGTGGAGTTGTCGCCGACGCCTGGTCCACTCGCCGTGGATGCGGTCCACGCGCCCCTCGACGGCCGCAGCGGCCAGAACGGGATGCACGTCCGCCAGGTAGCCGCTGAGGATCTCGCGCAGTCTGGGCACGATGACGCACTCGTGCTGCTTGTCGCCCTTGCCGATGACGCGCAGCGTGCCGGCCTCGAGGTCCAGGTCAGTCACGCGGACGGTGGCCAGCTCGCTCACGCGCAACCCGGCGAACAATGCCGTCGCCACGAGGGCGTAGTCGCGCCGCCCCTCCAACGACTCGCTGGCCGCGAAGTGCGCCAGGACGCGCTCCTGGTCCGCGATCGAGAGGTAGCGGGGGAGGCGCTGAGGCTCTTTGAGCGAGAACGTGTCGGCCACCGGGTCCGTCGTGACGAGCCCCTGCCGGCGCAGGAACCGGAAGAATTGACCGATGGCGTACCGGGCCCGATTCAGCGTGGTGGCTTTTCGCCCGTCGTGATGGAGCCGATGGGCGAGGTACATTTCGACGACGTTGAACGTCACCTGCGACGGGATCCGCACCCCGATGCCCTTCGCGAAGACGGCGAAGGTATCCAGATCCTTCTCATAGGCCGCGATCGTGTGCCGGCTGCGCCCCCGGATCGTGGCGAACCACCCGAGGAAGGGCCGGATCAGCTCGGCGAGGGTGGCCCCGGGCCGGACGGGCGGGCCGCCGCTCGCAGGCACCAGGGCGGTCATGACGGGATCGCTTCGGCGCGGGCGTACTCCAGCGCCGTGACGAGCAGGACGCGGTTGTAGACCGGCGAGCCGAGGCCGAAGTCGCGGGCCACTTCGGGCAGGTGGCCGCGCATCCGCTCCAGCTCGCGCGGGGTCCGGCGATGGGGCCGGAAGCCCCTCGGGCGCTCCACCAGCGTCTCAATCAAGGGGATCAGCTCGGCGGGGATGTGCGGTATCCTGTGCTCGCTCATCGCGTCCTCCTCTCAGGGTTGGGGGTGATGGGCCAGGCCCCGGCGGTGCCAGCCGCGCGGGGCGTTTCTATCCTCAATTGGGCGGCGGTTCCACTTCCTGAATCTGACGCTCCAAATAGCGCTTGGTGCCCTCGAACTCGGTATCTAGGTGAGTCACCACGCAGGCATAGATGAAGCGCGTGACGACGACGCTGAGAACAAAACGGCTTCGCTGGTCAAGGGGTTCGCAAGCCGCCACGATTCGCCCGACCCTATCCGGGCCTGACCCGACCGGGCCGCGCTCCTCGAGCGGGTGCTGCGCCTCGGCGAGTTCCTCAGCGATCACCTGATCCACGACCGCTACTAGTTTTTTGCTGAGCGTCTCTGCTGCTTCTCTGTCCATGGCCTCACTCCAGCAGCTCCGTCACCGGCACGCCGAGGGCGCGCGCCAGGCGCTTGAGGGTGTCGATCGACGGGTTCTTCCGATGGCCAGCCTCGAGGGCCGCGAGATAGCTGCGGGAGACTTTAGCCCGCTTCGCCAGCTCCTCCTGCGTCAACTTCGCCCGGTCCCGCAAATCGCGCATTACGGTTGCTAGCCTCCGAGGCGTCATTGTCTCTCCTAGAAACATTCCATGTCAAGGAACTCCATCCACCGATCCACCTTCGTGTGGTCTAGAGTGACCGCAGCCCGGTGCGCTGACGAATGAGATTGGGGCCGTGGAGCACCAGCACGCTCTTGCTGATCTCGCGCCCGTCGAGGTGGGTGTGGACGTGGATCACGGTCTCCCGCTCCTGGAACCGCCCCAGCCGATCCAGCGGAATGACGGCCTCCGGGCCCGCCTCACCGATGAGGGCCATGGTGGGCCCGGTGACGATGCCGCCCATGGCCATCTCGGCGTTCGAGATCGTGGAGATCTGGACGGCGCCGGCCGCGGCCACGATGCCCGCGACGACGAGCGAGAAGGGCCAGGGCCAATCCGCCAGCGCCCGGGCCACGCCCTGAGCCGTCGAAATAATCGCCATGATGATGGCGAACGCTTTGGTTTGTCCGAAGATGCCGCCGAGGAGCGTGCCGATCGCGGTCGAGAGTTGGGTCATCTGGTCCTGGCTGAGGGTGGTCATGTTGGTGAAGGCGGTGGTGAGCATCGTCGCCGTCGTCTGGGCCATCGTGCGCAGGCCATCGCTCGCTGTCTGGAAGGTGGCCAAGAGCGACTGCCACATCGTCGACGCGCCGGTCTTGATCCGCCCGAAGCTCTGCTCGAAGGCGTCGGCGAAGGGCGCCTGCTGGGCGGCCATGTCGCGCACCGACTGAGTGACGTTCCCCAGTGTGATCATCATCTCGCCGGCATCGGTTTCGATCTTCCCGAAGCTATGCCCAAATGCATCCGCGAAGGGGGCCTGCTCGGCGGCGAGCTGGGCGAGGGGCTGGCTGACCCCGTTGAGCGTGACGAGCCAATCGGCGGTCGCCCCTTTGGCGCCTTGAACCGCAGCGGTGAAGGTCTTCACTCCAGCGGTCGCTGGCGGGATCGTCGTCTGCCCGAGGGTCGCGAGTGAATGCTCCAGGGCGGTGAGGGCCGCATCCGACGCGGCAACGTCCCCGATTAACAGCTTCATGCCGATGCTGTTGACCTCGAATGCCGCCTTGAGCTCCGCGAGCTTACTCGCCGCCTCCTCGGTCGCGCTCCCCAGGAACCTGCGGAGAAACAACCCGCCCTCGCGGACGGCGATATTCACGGCCAGGATCGCCTGGACGACCGAGGTCAGCGCGGTCATCAGAACGCGGAAAGTGTTGACCACGACGACGGCCGCGCGCGCGAGGAACATCAGGCCCGGGCCCGTGCTCACCCGAAGGATCTCGCCGACCTCCCGGGCCCAGCCCCGGAACTGGTCGGTCTGCACGAACTGCACGAGCCGGTCCGTCAGGTCCCGAAGGACGGGGATCAGCGCCGTCCCGATGGCGAGCTTGACGCCCTCCAGGGCCGAGCCGAGGCGCGTGAGGTTATCGTTGAAGGCTTCGGCGGCCTGGGCCGCGTCGGTACTCCAGACGATCCCCAGGCGCTTGGCTTCCTCCATCTGCGCCTTGATGGCCGCCGAGCCCTGGTTGAGGAGCGGCACGAGCTCCAGCCCGCTCTTCCCGAAGAGCTCCTGGGCCAGCGCGGCTTTCCTCGTCTCGTCGGTCATCCCGGCGAAGCGGTCGGAGACCTCCAGGAGGACGTCTCGAATCGGCCGGAGACTGCCGTCGGCATTCGCGACCGTAATCCCGAGGGCCTTGAAGTGCTGCGCGGCCTCCCCCGAGCCCATCGAGGCGTCACTCATGTTTCGAGCGAGGCGCCCGAGTCCGACCTGGAGCTGCTCGAGCGACACGTCGCTCAGATTCGCAGCGTGCTTGAGCGCGGAGAGATCCTCGACGGACACGCCGACCTTCTGGCTCATCTTGGCCAGCTGGTCCCCGGCATTGGCGGTGCTCTTGGTGATGGCGGCGAGTGCGGTGACGGCCGCCGCGATCCCCGCACTAGCCGCCGTGGCCGCGGACTTGAGCGATTCGAACTGGCCTTTGGTGAACCCGAGCGCCTTGCGGGCGCGGCCCAGGTCGGCCTCGAATTTCGCAGCCGTCGCGGACAGCTCGGCGCGGAGAGCCCCGATCGGGGCCGCCATCTCAGTCTCCCTTCACGGCGCGCGCGATCACGAAGGCCCGGGCGGCGACGGAATCTTCGGTCTCGGCGATCAGGTGGTAGGCGACGCTGACGAAGAGGGCGGCGGTGGCGTGGACGCCGTTGAACTCGATGAGCTCTCGGCCGAGGGCCTCGAGGCGGCACTTGACGTCGAGCGTCGCGTAGGCCGTGAGGTCGGCACCGCCGGCAGTCGGAACCGCCCGGCCCGCGGCATCCAATTGGACGAGTTGTAGGGCTGACGACACTCGACGCTCACCGGCCGGAGGCGCCGGTCGATCTCGCCTTGACGGCGGCGCTGCTCGGCGGTCGCGTCGCGGACGACCAGCAGGCGCCCGCAGCTCCAGCAATTCAGCGTCGCCGGCTCGCGCATCAGCCACCCGGCACACCTCGGGCACTGCATGCGGCACCGAAGGTAGCATGAGGATGGGACGCGGGGCATCCTGACCAGGGGGGAGCACCGGGCGAGCTCCCCGGCCGCGAGGGCCCCGGGTCAGGTTTCACGGCGCTGCCCCAACACCGCCATGCTTCCCCCGCGCTAGGTCGTCTTAATCCACTTGATAGCGTCGTTCACGAGCGGCTTGCCGCCCTCACGTCTCCGAACGTAGAACCGGACAAAACCAGGATTGGTCACGCGGTCCTCGAGAATCCGTAGCCCCACGCGGTCCACGAGCAGGTACCCGCGCGAGAAGTCACCGAAGGCCACGGGATGCTTGTTGGCCCCGATGTCGTCCATCTGCTCCCATACCTCGATCGGATAGCCGAGCAGCCGGTCGGGTTGGCCAGCGATCAGGCCCGGCTGAAACAGGTACTGATTCTGCGTGTCCTTCAGCTTGCGGATGGCGGCGAGGGTGGCGCTATTCATGGCCCAGGTGCCGTTCGCCCGATACGCGCTGTTCACCGTGTAGACGAGCGTGATGAGGCTGTCCGGCAGGATGGCATCGGGCGAGGCGGCGGACGCCACGAACTGATACGCCTCCGCCGCCCGGAGCGGCGAGGCATCGTCCGCGGTGCTGACCGGCGCGGTGTTCAGCATCCCGGTCGGCTTGTTGGTGCCGTTTCCCCGAATGACCGCTTCGCCCTCCTGAATGGCGAACTCCCGCGCCACCGCCTCGCTCAGCCACTGCGGGACGTTGAAGAAGATGTCGTCGAGGGACCATTCCGATGCCTGCGGATAGGCGTAGAGCTCGCCGTGCGTGGGCGTCACCTCGCGGAGGGTCGAGGTCAGGGTCGCCGTGCGCGTGCCCGTCTCCCCCACCCACCCGGCGGTCGTGCCGTGAATCTGGACGAGCTCCTTGTAGTCGCTGCTCCCCGTCTGGCGCACGGCGACGAGCCGGCGCACCGGCGAGAATTTCTTTTCGAGCAGCTCGACCTGGCGGCCGATCTCCTCGGGGACTGCGAAGCCGCCGGCCGCGCCCGTGCCGATCGTGATGTCCTTGTGCTCAAGCGCCCGGGCCTCGAAGTCGGCCAAGGCGTTCTTGCGCGACGGGTCGGTCGGCTTGCGCAGCCAAGTGGTGAAGATTTGCTTGTGCTCGTGCTCGAATCGGGACGCGCCCGCAGTCTTGCCCGGCGAGGACGCACGAGACTCCAACTCCTCCAGCCGGTCCTCGAGCTTGGCGTGGCGATCTTCGTAGGACTTTTTGAGGATCTGAAAACCTTCGGTCTGTCGCTCGATGCTCTCTTTGACTTCTTTGAACACGTCGGCGTATCGCTCGCTCACGGGCAAACCCCCATCACCCGCCGTCATGATGGGCGGGCATCAAGACAGACTCCACGTTTTGGGTTTTCCCGCCGGAGCCGAGGGCTCCTGCCGGACCCGCTGGCCATGTTCCGCCAGGGCGCGGCTCGGGTGCGAGGATCTCGGTCACGCGTCCTGTGACGCCACCTGGTGATTCGGCCTCGACTGTCGCGTCGGAGGCGGAGCCAGGCGGGACCAGCCAGGGGGACCGATCTCGCTGTCAGGTACGATACCATGCTTCCAGCCGCTCGATTTCGAGGTTTTCGCGCATCTCGAGCAGCTGGGCGCGCGCCTCGTCCTCCGCCCGCAGGAACTGGTCGGTCAGCCGGTTGAGGGCGGCGTCGATCGCCTCCTCCTCGTCTGGTGTTGGACTCCCCGGAACCTCGTCAGTCATTCGGGTCCTCCTCCTCCCACCAGCCCTCCCAGCCCGCCGCGCGGAGCACCTCGGTCCACTTCTCCTCGGGAACACCGACCTCCTCAGCCGCGCGGGCCAGCCTGCCCCATGCCACCCGGGCCACCTCGTCGTCGAGGTCATCGAGGGCGGCGAAGCGGAAGGCACCGAGTCGTTCGATCTCGGCGATGAGCGCGGAGCGCAGCGCGTGCGCCTCGTGTTGATCCCGGCAGCCGTGGCCTACGGGGCCCGGTCCGGCGATCGGGTGGCCCTGCGTGCAGTGGCCCGTCCGGTCGGCAAGCGGCGTGTCCTGCCAAGGCTCGAGCCCAAGCTGCTGACGAAACGCCGCCTCGTCGCCGACGAGGAAGGCCCGGAGCATCGCGGTCACCTCCGGTGTCGGCAGGGGTGGCAAGGGCGTGTCACCTCGCTTCTGGGCCACGCTGCGGGCACCACCCGGGTAGCCGCGCCGGCGCCGCCAGGTCGCCTGCTCAGCCGCTGACTGCCGTCCGCTCGTCCGACTACGTGCCATTCAGAGCCATTTCGCTAAATCGCAGGTTGGGGCACCGGGTCGTCAAACGCCGGCAAAATCCTTTGAGGATCCCCCGGGGTTGAATTCATTGACGTTGCTGGTTGGCACTTCGGCGGCCGGCCAGCCAATCTCTATCCGGCCTTTTTTCTGAAACGCCGGCCACAGGGCCGCGACCTGGCGCTGATGTGTGACGCAGCAGGTCACGGCCAACTCTTGGGCGGAAGGCTGGAGCGATGGGGGATCTCGTAGCCTGATGCGGCCACTAAGGGGGCCATACCCTGAGACATGGCCCTCTTAGGCGAAGTGGGCGGGATTCCGTCTGTTGCGTCGCCTGATTGCCTTAAGGCGGCCACTTCTCCGGGTGTGGCCATCTTAGCGTCCGTGGTGGTGGCCACCTTAGGCGTGAGCGTCCAGAACCACGCCCCGGCTTTCCCGGCTCCTCCGACCCGGCTGGCCGTCACGCCGAGGTCGCGCCTGGCCCGTCGTAAGGTCCGCTCGGAGACGCCGTGAGCCCTGGCGGCCTTCAGGGCCTCGGTCGCCCGCACGTCACCGTCGGCCAGGAGCTCCTCCAAGAACGCCTTCGCGTCCTGCCGCTCGCCCGGCTCCTCGGTCGCTGGCGACAGGAGGGCGTCAGCGTCCATGCCATCGACGGGGTCCGCGTACCAGTCGAGCACGCCCCGCGTGAGCGTGAAGGCGAGCGCCGGGGCCGGCGTGGTGAGGTTGTTCTTGACCGTGACCAAGATTCGCCGGTCCTCGTCCTCGGGGTCCTTGCCAAGGGCGAGCACGACGCGGGCGGCGGCCACGAACGCGATGGAGCCAAGCGCCCGGTAGAGCGCCTTCCGCTGCTGGTCCTTGGTGAGGTGAATAATGGCCACGATGGCCGTTTTGGTCCGCTCGGCCAGCGCGGCGAGCGGCCCCAGGAGGCCCCGGATCTCAGAGTCCTTGTAGCTGTCCCGGTCGCCGAGGTAGGCGCTCAGCGGGTCCACGCCGACTAGGATGGCGCCTGTGTTCTGGATGACCGTTTCCAAGCGGTCCAGATCAGTCTCGAGGCTGAAGCTGCGATCCACGCCCGCCTCCCGCATCGCCGTGAGCGCATGGATACGGCTGACCTCCGCGTTGAGTGTGTCCAGACGCGGGCGGATGGTATCGGCCAGGCCATCCTCCGCAGACAGGAGCACGATCGCGCTGGCCGGCGCGCGGCCGCCGTCGGGCCACGCGGCGCCGCGCGACACACGGGCGGCGATGTCGAGTGCGAGAAACGATTTGCCGACTCCCGGGTCGCCGATCAGCAAGGTCAACTTCCCACGCGGGATACGCCCTGGCCAGACCCATTCGACCAGCTCAGGCGCGACGGTGTCGAGGCGAACCACGACCGGAGTGAGCGCAGACATGAAGTCGTCGACGATCATCGCTTCGCCACGCTGCGCTTGCGCCGCGTGGCTTCGGCGTCGAGGCGTGAGATGCGCTCCATGAGCCACGCTCCAGGGATCCGCTCGCACGCTCGACGGAGATACGAGAGCAGCCGTTCATTCTCGAGAGCGTCATCGGTGAGGGCGCGGATGTCATCGTGGTGGTGCCGAGCGAAATCCTCGGCCGTGAGGAATGGCTCTGGGTCAGGGTACGCCTCGCGCAGCAGATTGAGGAGCAGCCCGGGCTCCCGGCGCTTGTGCGGGGCGCACCAGGACGTGTCGCGCGCCGCTGGCCGCAGGCGGTCGCTCACCGCCCCGCCGCCTCGCGCACCTCCACGGTTTTTTGCTTCAAGTACCGCTCGAGCGCGCGCGGGTCGAAGCGGATGATGCGCCGGCCCAGTCGCACGCACGGGATTCGGCGGGCGCGCGCCATGCGGTAGAGCGTTGCGGAGTGCAGCCCCAGCAGCGCCGCTGCCTGCCCCACGTCCAGCAGCTTCGCGTCCATAGCAATCCTCCTGCGCATCATCTTTACCGAGGTCGCATAAGTAGAGTCAATAAAATTCTGTTGTGCACACAAAATCCGTCGCATATAATCCGGCCCATCGAGACTCCGCATAGAGATAGGAACGCGATAGATGCGACACCACAGGGGAGGACTGGCATGAAGACACTACGCGAACGCCTTGAGTGGGCTATCCGGTTCGCCGAGAGGGATCTAGACCGATTCCGCCCCGGCGACTGGTTGAACCTCCGGGATGATCTGACCGCCTTCCTCGAGGCCAAGGGGGCGCCGATCCCGTTCCCCTCGCCGAAGGAGCTGCCCGAATCGGCCCTCCGCGACCTGCAGGAAGATGTTCGGGCGCTGCTCGGCCAGGTCGCCCCGGCCCGGCCTCTGAAGTGGCGGATGGTGGAGATCAAGGGGCCGCTGCTCCTCAATGTCATAGCCGGGCCGCCGGCCTGGGTCCGGAGCGCCGGCCACCCACGCGATGCGGTGCTGCTCAGCTTGGCGTGGCTCCTCGCCGCGGACCCCAGCGCGGTGCGCCGATGCCCCGAGCCAGCCTGTCACCGGCTCTTCTACCGCGTGCGCCGGCAGGTCTACTGCTCCACGCCGTGCGTCAAGCGGGCCAACAAGCGCGCGGAGCGGCACGCGCAGTGGGCACGGCCGCGCAAGGCGAAGAAAGGAGCCCGGCGATGATCACGAAGACGACCAAGGGCTACACGATCCGCTGGTACGACGCCGACGGGCAGGAGCGCCAGCGGACCTACAAGGGCATCGACCGCGACGAGGCGAAGAAACTCGAGCGCGGGATCCTGGCCGCCCGCGATCGCGGGGAGCCGGTCCCTGACGAGCGCCGGGCGCCGACGTTCACGGCCTTCGCGGCCACGTGGAAGGAAGAGAGCCGGTCGGGATGGAAGCCGTCAACCCAGGCCCAGTACGAACAGGTCCTCAAGTCGCAGCTGCGCCCCGCCTTCGGGGATCTCCGGCTTTGCAACATCACGGAGTCCCGGGTCCGCCAGCTCGTCACCCAACTCCAGGATGCGGGCCTCGGAGCCCGGCGGATCAACCTAGTGCTCCTGGTGTTGAAGATGATCATGGCCACGGCCGCGCGGCGACGGCTCATTCGGGAGAATCCGCTGGTGGTCGTGAAGCCCCTCGCTGAGCCCCAGGTCGAGGTGGACCCGCTGGCCCCAGACGAGATCGACGGCTTCCTGAAGTCCTGCCCGACGTGGTGGCGGCCGTACTTCACCGTCGCCTTCTGGACGGGTGCACGCCCGAACGAGCTCGCAGCCCTCAAGCTCGGCGACGTCGATGGGCCGAGCAGTCGATTCCGCATCCGGGCCGGCCGCTACCGGGGCGTGGAGGGCGCGCCCAAGACGGCGAGCAGCGTCCGCGACGTGGACATGGCGCCGGCGGTGGTCGAGGCGCTGAGGGCGCAGAAGGCCCAGCAGGCGGCCGCGCGGCTCAAGGCCGGCCTGGGGATGCCGGAGCCGGGCCAGGATTACGTGTTCACCGGGCCGGAGGGTGGCCTGGTGAACCCGAACTACCTCCGGGACAGGGTGTGGTATCCGACGCTGGCGAAGGCCAAGCTCCGGCGCCGGGTGATGTACCAGACGCGGCACACATTCGCGTCGAACGCCCTGGCCGCCGGCGAGGCGCCGTCCTGGGTGGCGGCCATGCTCGGCCACACCACGCCCGAGATGCTCTTCACCGTCTATGCCCGTTGGATCCCCAACCGTACCCGCCGCGACGGCAGCGCCCTCGTCATGCGCATGACCGAGAGCGGTACGGGCGAAATACGGGCCGCTGAGAGCGTCAGAACGAAGTAGCGCAGGAAGGTCGCCCGCTTACGGGCGGCTGGTGCCGAAGGGGGGACTCGAACCCCCACGGGTTGCCCCACACGCCCCTCAAACGTGCGCGTCTGCCAGTTCCGCCACTTCGGCCCCTGACGCCTACGGACGCGAAGTATACCGTCAACGCGCGCGCGCAACAAACCGGCCCACGGCTTGGCGCAGCCGCGGGTCGAGCGCGTCGCGGATTCCCTCGCCGAGCAGGTTGTAGGAGAGCACGGTCACCAGAATGGCCAGTCCCGGGTAGACCGATAGCCACCAGGCGATCTCGATCGCGTCCTTGCCCTCGTTGAGGATATTGCCCCAGGTGGCGAAGGGAGGCTGCACCCCGAGCCCCAGGAAGGAGAGGCCCGACTCGGTGAGGATGGCGGCGGGAATGCCGAGGGTCATCGCCACCAGCACCGGCGCCATCGCGTTGGGCAGGATGTGACGCCAGATCACCCGGAACCCGCTGGCCCCGACCGACTGCGACCAGATCACGAACTCCCGCTCCTTGAGGCTCAGGAACTCGGCCCGCACCAGCCGCGTCACGCTCATCCAACCCGTGAGCCCGATCACGACCATGATCGTCCAGATCGAGGGCCGGAGAAAGGCCAGGACCGCCAGGAGCAGGAAGAAGCGGGGGAAGACCAGCATGAGGTCGACGAGCCGCATGACGGCCGCGTCGACGAGTCCGCCGTTGTAGCCGGCCACCGAGCCCAGCATGATCCCGATCGCCGTGGCGATCCCGACCGAGACGAACCCCACCGCCAGCGACACGCGGGCGCCGTAGAGCATCCGCGAGAGGACGTCGCGCCCGAGCTGATCGGTGCCCAGCAGGTGCGTCCGCGACGGCGGGTCGAGGATCGTCCGCACGTCGGGCCGGTGCGGATCCCAGGGCGCCAGCAGCGGAGCCAGGACCGCCAGCGCCGCCAGGCAGAGGACGACGGCGCCCCCGACGATGGCCAGCCGGTTCTTCGCGAACGCCCGCCAGAAGCCCTTCACGTGGTCAGCGCCCGCGGCGGCCGGCCAGGCGGATGCGGGGGTCGATCAGCCCGTAGCCGAGGTCGGCTACGAGATTGGCGACGAGGGTGAGCGTGGAGACGATCACGAGGTTGCCCATGATGACCGGGTAGTCGCGCTGGAAGACGGACTGCACCATGAGCTGGCCCATGCCGGGAATGGCGAACGTCCATTCCACGATGACGCTGCCGCCGATGAGGCCGGGCAGCGAGAGCCCCAGGATGGTCACGATCGGCAGCATGGCGTTGCGGAGGGCGTGCTTGCCGATGACGACGCGCTCGGCCAGCCCTTTGGCCCGCGCCGACTGGATGTACTCCTGCCGGATCACCTCCAGCATGCTCTGGCGCATGTAGCGCGAGAACCCGGCCAGCCCGCCGAAGGTGGCCACGACGATGGGCAGGATGAGGTGGCTCAGGAAATCCCACTGCTGGCGCCAGAACGGCAGGTACTCCCAGTTGATGTCCCGGAGGCCGGAGATCGGCAACCACCCGAGCTGGATGCCGAAGAGGATCATCAGCAGCAGGGCCAGCCAGAAGTCCGGCGTGGCGAAGCCCACGAAGACGAAGATCGTCGTCACCTTGTCGAAGAGCGAGTACTGGCGCGTGGCGCTGAAAACGCCGATCGGCACCGCGATGGCCAGGATGATCGCCATCTCGGCCACGTTGAGGAGCAGCGTCACCGGCAACCGCTCGCCGATCTTCTCGAGCACCGGCCGGCCGTCGGGCATGAACGAGCGGCCGAAATCGAGGCGCGCAATCCGGATGAGCCAGTTCCAGTACTGGACGGGCAGCGGCTTGTCGAGCCCGTACAGCTCGCGGAGCATCTGCTTGGCCTGGGCGGTCGATTCGGGGCTCAGCTCGCCCATCTGGAACTCCACCGGCTCGCCCGGCGCCAGGTGGATGACCAGGAAGGACACGAAGGTGATCCCGATGAGGAGGGGAACGGCCAGCACGAGGCGTCGCAGCGCGTACCAGAGCATGGTGGGGCATTATATCGGAGGCCGCCGACGCCGTTCGAGCGCCGGCTTTGCCGGCGCATTCGAATCCTGGGGGCGGCCTCGGAGGGGGCCGTAACGTCCGCCCCCTCCGATATTTATCCGGCGGTGTAGCGCTGGAGGCTCTGCGGAACGTACCAGTCGGTGAAGTTGAACCGGATACCGTTCGGCGACTCGATGATGCCGCGCACGCGGCGCGAGACCGCCGGCAGGTTGTCGCGGAAATAGAGGAACACGATTGGCTGCTCCTCGGCCAGGATCGTTTGCAGCCGATCGTAATGCTTCTTCCGCTCGGCGTCGACGCAGGACGAGCGCCCGCGCTCCAGCAGCTCATCGACCTCGGGGTTGGCGTACGAGACGTGGTTGAGGTCGTCGGGGCCCGTCTTGGACGAGTGCCAGATCTCGTACTGGTCGGGATCGAGCCCGATCCCCCATCCCAGAACGATGGCATCGAACCGCCGCTTCTTGACGTACTCCTTGATGAAAGACGCCCACTCCAGAACCCGGATCTCGACGCCCACCCCCAGCTCCTGGAGCGAGGCCTGGATGATCTCGGCCACCTTCTTCCGCTCGTCGTTGCCCTGGTTGGTGAGGAGCACGAACGTGAAGGGCTGGCCGTCCTTGACGAGCAACCCGTCGGCGTTCTTCTCCTTCCAGCCGGCCTCGGCCAGCAGTCGGCGGGCCTGCCCCATGTCGTACGGGTACGTCTTCACGTTCGGGTTGTAGACCCAGGTGCCAGGCTTGTACGGTCCGGTCGCTTCGCGGCCCAGCCCCAGCAGCACGCCGTCGATCAGCTCCCGCTTGTTGATGGCGTGGGTGAACGCCTGTCGCACGCGCTTGTCGGCGAAGCGCGGGTCCTTCAGGTTGAAGCCGAGGTAGGTGTAGCCACTGCTGGGATAACGGAACTTCCAGTAGGCCTTCTGGAACGCCGGGTACTCCGTTTGCCGCTTGTACTGGAGTGCGGTGAGGTTGGCGCTGTCGACCCCTTTGGCCTTCAGCTCGAGGAAGATCGTCGCCTGGCTCGGGATGACGCGGTAGACGATCCGCGAGATGTAGGGCCGGCCCTCCTCGTAGAAGTCCGGGTTGGCGACCAGCACGATCTTCTCGCCCGACCGCATCTCCTTGAAGCGATACGGCCCCGTGCCGACCGGGCCGTGCCAGTTCTGCGGCGCATCGCGCAGCCGTCCCTCCAGCACGTACCGCTCGAGCAGGTGCTTCGGCAGTATCCAGATCCCCCAGCTCTGCAGCGCCTTGGCGTACACCCTCTTGTACGTGATGCGTACGCTGTGGGGGTCCACCGCCTCGATGCGCTCGACGGCGCGGAAGTCCTCGCGGTACCCCGTCGGCGTCTTGGGATGGATCATCGTCTGATAGGTGAAGACGACGTCGGCGGCGGTGAACTGGTGACCGTCGTGCCATTTGACGTTCGGGCGGAGCTTGAACGTCAGGTTCAGGCAATCGCGGCTGAACTGCCAGGACTCGGCCATCTCGCCGATGATGTTGAGATCGCGGTCGCGCGTGACGAGCCCCGCGTAGATGAGGCCGCCCACCTCGTGGGAGGCGCTATCGCTGGTGATGTTCGGGATCAGGCCGGAGACGTTGCCGAGCAGCGCCTCGACGAGCGTGTCGCCGGGGGCGGGCGGGAGATTCTGCTGGCCGGCGGCGGCGTCGTCGACGGCGCCACCCACTTCGCTGCCGCAGCCGGCCAGGAGGCAGCCCAGCAGGAGGAGCGTCGCGCTCCGGATCTTCACCTACTTCGCGGGCGCGGGGGCGGCGGGCCCCGGCGCGGACTGGGCCGGGGACGGCGCCGGCTCGCGCACCACCGAGCCGCTGCGCTCGCCCCCTATCAGCGCCAGGCTGAACGAGGTGATGGTGAAGATGATGGCGATCACCGTCGTGATCTTTCCCAGGATGGTCGGCGTCCCCATGGAGCCGAAGACCGCCTGGCTGCCGGCGCCGCCGAAGGCGGAGCCGATGTCGGCGCCCTTGCCCGCCTGCAGGAGCACCATGCCCATGATGGCGAAGCACGCGATGACGTGGATGACGACGAGCAGCGTGTACATCACTCCCCCCTCACGGCAGCGCCGGCCCGCGCCGTCTTCCTGACGATGGCGATGAAGCCCGGCGCGTTGAGGCTGGCGCCTCCCACCAGGGCGCCGTCGATCTCGGGCTCCGCCGCCAGCGCATCGGCGTTGTCCGCCTTCACGCTGCCTCCGTAGAGAATGCGAATCGTCTGCGCGGTCTCCTTGGACGTCAGCTCCGACAGGAGCCCGCGCAAGTAGCCGTGGACCTCGGCCGCCTGGGCGGGCGTGGCGTTCACGCCGGTGCCGATCGCCCAGACCGGCTCGTAGGCGAGGACGATCTGGGCCACCGCGTCCGGCATCATCCCGGCCAGGCCGGCCCGCAGCTGGCCCTCCACCGTCGTGAAGGTCAACCCCTGCCGCCGCTCGTCGGCCGTCTCTCCAACGCACAGCACCGGCGTGAGACCGTGGGCCAGCGCCGCCTGCGCCTTGAGGCTGATGCGCTGATCGGTCTCGCCCAGCTCGCGCCGACGCTCCGAGTGTCCAACCAGCACGTAGCGGCACCCCAGCTCCGCCAGCATCGCCGGCGAGACTTCGCCGGTGTGGGCGCCCGACGCCTCCCAGTGGCAGTTCTGGGCGCCCAGGCGGATGGGGCTGCCGGCGAGGATCTCGCCGACCGCGGCCAGCGCGGTGAAGGGCGGGCAGACGACCACCTCGACCCCGCGCGGGCGCTTGAGGCCATCACGGATGGCCGTGGCCAGCGTCCGCGCCTCGGCCAGTGTCCCCTGCATCTTCCAGTTCCCTATGACCAGCGGCGTACGCATCAGGGCGCCTCCGTGAGCGCCTCGACGCCGGGGAGCTTCCGTCCTTCCAGGAACTCGAGGAACGCCCCGCCTGCCGTCGAGAGATAGCCGATCCGATCGGCGACGCCGGCGACGTTGGCCGCGGCGACGGTGTCACCGCCGCCGATGACCGAGAACGCCGCGCCGGCGGCCACCGCCCGCGCGATCGCCAGCGTCCCCTCGGCAAAGGGCGCCTTCTCGAACACGCCCATGGGGCCGTTCCACACGATGGTGCGCGCGCCCTTCAGCGCAGCGGCGAAGCGCTCGACGGTGAGTGGTCCGATATCGAGCCCCATGTTGGAGGCGGGAATCTCCCGAATGCCGACGGCGCGGCCGGAAGGGCTGTCGGGCCCCTCGGCCACGACGGCGTCGACGGGCAGCGCGACCGGGACGCCCCGGCGGCGGGCCGTCTCCAGAACACGGCGGGCCGTCTCCAGGCGATCGGCCTCCACCAGCGAGCGCCCGACGTCGTGGCCCAGGGCCCGCAGGAAGGTGAAGGCCATGCCCCCGCCGATGACCAGCGCATCGACGCGCTCCAGCAGATGCTCGACGAGCCCGAGCTTGTCGGAGACCTTGGCCCCGCCCAGCACGGCCACCAGCGGCCGCTGGGGATCACCGAGAATGCGCCCGAGCGCGGCGAGCTCCCGCTGCATGAGGAGACCCGCCGCCGCCGGCTGGAGAAACCGCGTGATCGCCTCGATCGAAGCGTGCGCGCGATGGGCCGCGGCGAACGCGTCGTTCACATAGCAGTCGGCCAGCGCGGCCAACCCGCGGGCAAAGCCCTCGTCGTTGGCCTCTTCTTCCTTGTGGAAGCGGAGGTTCTCGAGCAGCAGGAGCTCGCCCCGCTTCAGCGCCTGCGCCCGCTCGGTCACTTCAGGACCGACACAGTCCGGGGCCAGCGGCACCGGCTGGGCCAGCAGCGCCTCCAGGCGCTCGGCCACGGGCCGCAGCGAGTGCTCCGGCGCCGCCTTGCCGTGGGGACGGCCGAGATGCGAGGCGAGGACCACCGCGGCGCCGTGATTGAGCGCGTACTGGATCGTGGGGACCACGGCCCGGAGCCGCGTGTCGTCGGCGACCGCCCCGCCCTCGAGCGGAACGTTGAGGTCGGCGCGGAGAAAGGCGCGCTGGCCGGCAAGGTCGAGATGCTCGATCGTGAGCTTCGCCACCGATGACCGGATCCGATCAGAGCGTTTTGGCGACGAACCGGACGAGGTCGCGCAGGCGCGAGGAGTACCCCCACTCGTTGTCGTACCAGGCCAGGACCTTGAGGAGGTCGCCCTCGATCACCGCGGTCGACGGCAGGTCCACGATCGACGAGTGCGCGTTGCCGTTGAAGTCGACCGACACCAGCTCCTCCTCGCAGGCATCGAGGATGCCGCGGAGCCTGCCGGCGGCCGCTTCCCGGAAGGCATTGTTCACGGCCTGGACCGTCGCGGGCTTCTCGAGCTCGGCCACCAGATCCACGACCGAGACGTTGGCCGTCGGCACGCGGATGGCGATGCCGCCGAGCTTGCCCTTGAGCTTGGGCAGCACGAGGCCGACCGCCGTGGCCGCCCCCGTCGTGGTGGGGATCATGCTCACCGCGGCGGCGCGGGCCCGGCGCAGCTCCTTGTGGGGGAAGTCGTGCACCGGCTGATCGTTCGTGTACGCGTGCACGGTGGTGGCGAAGCCGCGCTTGATCCCGAAGGCGTCGTCGAGGACCTTGGCGGTGGTGGCCAGGCAGTTGGTGGTGCAGGAGGCGTTGGAGATGATCCGGTGGCGCTGGGGATCGTAGGCCGGCTCGTTGACGCCCAGCACGATCGTCACGTCCGGATCCTTGGCGGGGGCGGTGATGATGACCTTCTGGGCGCCCGCCTGCAGGTGCTGGGAGGCCGTGGCCGTGTCACGGAAGACGCCGGTGGATTCGATGACCACGTCGACCGCCAGCTCTCTCCACGGCAAGCTCGCCGGATCCTTGACGGCGGTCACGCGGATCTCCCGGCCGTTGACGAAGATGGCGCCGTCCTTGGCGCTCACCTCGGCCTGTAGCTGGCCATGAACGGAGTCGTGCTTGAGGAGGTGGGCGAGCGTCTTGGCGTCGGCGAGGTCGTTGACGCCCACCACCTCGATCTCCTTGTCGTTGAGGGCCGTCCGGAAAAAGACCCGCCCGATACGGCCGAAGCCGTTGACGCCGACTCGAATACTCATGGAAGAGCTCCTTAGTGAGGACTGCGCGCGTTGCTGCCCTGACGAGATTATAGGGTCAGCCCGACCACGCGGGCAACTGTGAGGACGCCGACGCGCCGCGCCCCGGCGGCGCGGAGGGCGCGGGCGCACTCGGTCACGGTCGCACCCGTGGTGAGCACGTCGTCGACCACCACGAGGTGCCCGGCGAGGGCGGGGGTAGCGTGAAACGCGTTGCGTACATTGGCCTGCCGCTCGGCCGCGCCGAGATCGCTCTGGGGCTGCGTGGGCCGGACACGGGTCAGCCAGCGGGGCCGCGCGGGGACGCCGAGAGCGCCGGCCACCCGCTCAGCGATGAGCGCCGCTTGATTGAAGCCACGCTCCCGCTCGCGGGCGCGCCCCAGCGGCACCGGGACGAGCGCGTCGATGGCCGCCGGCAGCGCCCCCGCGCACTGCTCGACGAGCAGGTCGGCGAGCGGGACCGCCAGCGCGCGCTGGCCGTGGAACTTGAGCTCGTGGAGCGCCTCGCGCAGCGGGCCGCTGTACTGCGCGGCGGCGCGGGCGTAATCGAACGCGGGCGGCTCGGCCAGGCAGGCCGGGCACCGGCGGACCGCGCCGGGCGATCTCTCGCCGTCAAACGTCGGGAGGGGCACGCCGCACGTCGCGCAGTAGGGCGGCCCGATGCGCGTGATTCCCGCCCAGCACGTCCCGCAGAGCGGGTCCCGGCGCCCCTCGCCGAGCGCCTCACGGCAGACCGGGCAGAGCGCGGGATAGAGCAGGTCGAGCGCGGCGACGGCCCACGACCCCATCGAGGCAACCGGGTGCGGCGGTTCAGCGCCCCTCGACGGGACGCAGAGTGTTCCAGCGGCCGCACTGGCTGCAGCGGTCCCGCCAGGTGGGCGTCGTGGTCCCGCAGGCGGTGCACCGGTGCGGCCAGTCGAAGGCGCCGCCCAACCGCAGCGCACGCCGGTACTCCTCAAACGCCTCGCGGACGTCACCGCGATGCTCGAAGACGGCGCCCAGGAAGGCGTGCACCACCGGCAGGTTCGGCGCGCGCACCTCGACCTTTTCGAACTGGTCGGCGGCCTCGTCCAGCATCTCCAGCTCGAAGTAGACGCGCCCGAGGGCGACGGCCAGCGCCAGGTCGTCGGGCGCCCGCTCCACCGCCGCGCGGTAGAGCGCGATCATTCGGCTGGGGCGCCCCTCTTCCCGGTACGCGCGCTCCAGCCGCACGAGGATGGGCAGCGCCGGCTGCAGCTCGACGGCGCGCTCCCACGTCTTGACGGCCTCGCGATGATCGCCGGCGGCCTCGTAGGCCTCGCCCAGCGCCAGCGCGGCCGGCAGGAAATTGCGATCCGCCTTCAGCGCGCTCTTGAAGTGCGGGAGCGAGGCCGCGGGCTGGCCACGCTGGACTTCGGCCCGCCCCAGCTCGTAATGGATCGCCGCCAGCCGCTCGGCCTCCCGGGGCCGCTCGGCCGCCGGAACGAGCGTGACGATGCGCTCCTCCAGCCCGAGCGCCTCGGGCCAGGCGGCGCCGTCCACCGCCAGGTTGCGCAGCCCCTGCAGCGCGTCCAGGTCGTTCTTCCGGCGCGTCAGCGCCTGACGGTAGAGCCGCCGCGCATCGTCCCGGCGCCCGGCGCGATACGCCTCGTCGCCCTGCCGCACGAGCTCGGCGACCTCGGGGTCGTCCGAGGGCGTGAGGGGCGCGGCCCCAAGGATCCGGAGCAACGCACGAGCGACAGAGGTCACCAGGCTCAGGGAAGAGATCAGCGAGGGCATGGCGCGGAAGCGAAGGCCGCCGGGTGGAGTGGGCGCGGACGGGCGCGGGAACTCAGCCCGTGGCCATGCGCTCCTCCTCTTCGACGACCCGCTGGCAGTTGATGCAGTGGCGCGCGAACGGTAGGGCATCCAGCCGCTTCTCGGCAATCGGCTCGCTGCACCGCTCGCAGGTGCCGAAGGAGCCGTCCTCGATCTTCTGCAGAGCCAGGACGACGTCGCGGAGCAAGCGACGGTCGCCGTTGCCCAGCTCGAAGAAGAACTCCCGGGTGTAGGCCGTGTTGGCCTGATCGCCCAGATCCTTGATCGAGTCGTCCTCCTGGTCCTTGCCGTAGAGGGCGCTGCGCCCCACTTCCTCGAGCAGCTGATGCCGCTTCTCGAGCAGGCGCTTTTTGAAGGACGACAACCGTTCTTTTCTCATCAGCTCCTCCCGTCCTCCTGGGGTGCTGGGTTACGCTAGCATCAACCGCGGGAGCGTGCAACTGCTTCAGGCCGCCCGTCATGCTTCGAGCGACAGGGTCGGCGCGTCGCCCCACAAACGCTCGAGCGCATAGTACAGGCGCGTGTCCTCGAGGAAGACGTGCACGAGCACGTCGCCGTAATCGAGCAGGACCCAGCCGCTCTCGGCCACGCCCTCGGCGTGGAGGGGCCGCGCGCCCTGCGTCTTCAGCCCCTCGCGAATCGCTTCGCTGATCGTCTGCACGTGGGTCGTCGACTTGCCGCTGCAGACCAGGAAGTAGTCGGTCACGCTGCTGAGCCTCTGGACGTCCAGCACCACCACGTCCATCGCCGTCTTCTCGAGCGCCGCCTGCGCGGCCTGCCGCGCCTTGTGCTCGGCCGAGAGGCGGACCGTCACGCTCCGGGCACCTCGTAGAGCCGGCGGGCGCGGATGTAGGCGACGACCGGCTCGGGCAGCCGGTAAGCCAGCGATCGCCCCTCCCGCGCGCGGCGCCGCAGCTCCGACGAGGAGAGCGGGAGCGAGATGGCGTGGACGATCAGCACGGCCCGCGCGGGGAGGTCGGGGCCTTCGACCCGCGCGAAGCGCTCGACGCCGATCTCGCGCAGGACCTTCTGGGCCGCCGCCCCCTCCGAATCGAAGGCGCTGCCCGCGCGGGGCACCACGACCAGCCGCGCCAGCTCGGCGATCCTCCGCGGCGCCCGCCAGGAGAGGAGATCGCCGAACGTTTCGGAGCCGAGGAGGAGGAAGAGCTCGTCCCCGGCGGCCCGGAGCGCTTCCAGGGTGTCCACCGTGTACGACGGGCCGGGCCGGCGCAGCTCGAGGTCGGAGACCTCGAAGCGCGGGTGACCGACGGTGGCCAGCTTCACCATAGCGTAGCGGTCGGCGGCCGGCGCCAGCGCCGCCGCCGGCTTGTGCGGCGGACTGCTGGCCGGAACGAACAGGATGCGGTCGAGGCGGAGCTGCTCCAGCACCTCGTCGGCGAGCAGGAGGTGACCGTAATGGACCGGGTTGAACGACCCGCCGAAGACGCCGGTGCGGGTCACTGCTATTCCCGCACCTGGCCGTCGCCCTGGACGACGTACTTGGTCGTCGTCAGCTCCTGCACGCCGACCGGACCCCGCGCATGGACCCGCGAGGTCGAGATGCCCATCTCGGCACCCATCCCGAACTGGTAGCCGTCGACGAACCGGGTGGACGCGTTCACCAGCACGACGGCCGCATCGATCGCCCGCGTGAACCGACGGGCGTGGGCGAGCGTGTTGGTCACGATCGCCTCGGCCAGCCCGGAGCCGTGGCGCCGGATGTGACGGATCGCCTCGGCGAGGTCGTCCACCACGCGGATGGCGAGGATCAGGTCGAGGTACTCCGTGTCCCAGTCCTCCGGCGTGGCCGGCCGGGCGCCGGGTACGAGGGCGACGGTGCGGGGACAGCCGCGCAGCTCGACGCCCGCCTCGCTCAGGCGCGCGGCCGCTGCGGGCAGAAACCGCGGGGCGATGTCACGGTGGACCAGCAGCGTCTCCAGCGCGTTGCAGACGCTGGGTCGCTGGACCTTGGCGTTCATCACGATGGCCGTCGCCATCTCGAGATCGGCGTCGGCGTCCACGAACACGTGGACCAGCCCGCGGTCGTGCTTGAGCACCGGCACCCGCGAATGCTCGGCCACCCAGCGCACGAACTCCTCGCCGCCGCGGGGGATGATCAGATCGACCAGATCGCTCAGCTCGAGCAGGACGGCCACGGCCTGGCGGTCGGTGGTGTCCACGAACTGGATGGCGTCGGCGGGCGCGCCCGCCTTCTCCAGCGCCTTGCCCAGCACGGTCGCGATCATGGCGTTCGACTCGATCGCCTCGCTGCCGCCGCGCAGGATGACGGCGTTGCCCGACTTCACGCACAGCCCCGCCGCGTCGGCGGTGACGTTGGGACGCGACTCGTAAATGAACCCGATGACCCCCAGGGGCACGCGCACCCGCGAGATCTCGAGGCCGTTGGGCCGCCGCCAGGACTCCACCACGACGCCGACGGGATCGGGCAGCGCCGCGATCTGGCGGACGCCGCTCGCCATTTCCTCGATGCGCGCCTCGGTGAGCGTCAGACGATCGAGGAAGGCCCGCGTCGCGCCGGCCGCCCGGGCCCGCTCGAGGTCGGCCCGGTTGGCCTCGACCAGCGCGGCGGCCTTCTCCTCCAGGCCCCGGGCCATCTGGGCGAGCGCCTCGTTCTTGGTCCGGGTCGGGCAGAGCGCGAGCGCCTGGGCGGCTTCCCGGGCGGCGCGGGCCTTGGCTTCCACGAGGCGCCTGACGTCCATGGGCTCCCTCTCCCCGCTCAGAGAATCACGAGATTGTCGCGGTGAATCACTTCGTCGACGCTCCTGTACCCCAGCCGTACCTCGATCTCGCGCGTCTTGACGCCGCGGATCTTCCTGAGCTCCGTCGCGTCGAAGTTCACCAGCCCTCGCCCGACCTCCTTGCCATCGGTCTGGCTGACGACGGCCACGACCTCGCCGGCGGCGAAGTCGCCCTCCACGTCGACGACACCCGAGGGGAGCAGGCTCCTCCCCTGCTGAGTTAATGCCCGGAGCGCCCCGGCGTCAACCGTGAGCCGGCCTTGGGGCGGGACGGCGAACGCGATCCAGCGCTTGCGCGCGGTCAGGCGATCGGCCTTGGGCGCGAAGTAGGTGCCGACGGACTCGCCGGCCAGCAGCCGGCGCAGCACGCCCGAAGCCCCGCCGTTGGCGATCACCATCGGGATGCCGGAGGCGGCCGCCTTCTGGGCCGCTTCCAGCTTGGTGGCCATGCCGCCCACCGAGACGCGGCCCGCGCGGTCCCAGACCAGCCGCGCGATCTCGTCGGTGACCGACTCGACCGTGTCGAGCTTCCGCGCCGCCGCGCTGACGCTGGGATCGTCGGTGTAGAGCCCGTCGACGTCGGTGAGGAGCACGAGCAGGTCCGCGTCGATCAGCGAGGCGACGAGAGCGCTGAGGTTGTCGTTGTCGCCGACCTTGATCTCCTCGACGGCGACCGTGTCGTTCTCGTTCACGATCGGGAGCACGCCGAAGCGCAGGAGCGTGAGCAGCGTGTTCCGAGCATTCAGATAGCGCGTCCGATCCCCGATGTCGTACGCGGTGAGCAGGACCTGGCCGACGGTGATGCCGTGGGGCGCGAAGGCGATCTCGTACTGCCGCATGAGCGCCGACTGGCCGACCGCGGCCGCCGCCTGCTTTTCGGGGATGGACCGCGGCCGCTCGGCGAGCGCCAGGCGCGCCGTCCCCGCCATGATGGCGCCGGACGTCACCAGCGCGATCTCGCGGCCCTGCCGCACCGCGGCGATCTCTGCGGCCAGGGCGGCAATGCGCGCGGGGTCGGCGCCCGGGCCGGGGGCGCTGACGAGGCCGCTGCCCACCTTCACCACGAGGCGGCGGACCTTGTCCAACTGGCGGCGCGCACCGGGCTCCCCCCACGCGTCTAGCTGGCGGCGCGTACCCATCCGATCTCCTGCAGCGCCGCGGCGACGCGGCGGATCAGCTCGGCGAGCCCGGCCCCCGTGGCCGCGGAGACGGCGAGGCAGGGGACACCGGCCGTCGCGCAGAACTCCTCGACCGCCGCCTGCCGCGGCGCCGCCTCCGGCAGGTCGATCTTGTTGGCGACGACGAGCTGCGGCCGCTCGGCCAGGCGCTCGGAGTGCGCGCGCAGCTCCTCGTTGACGACGCGCAGGTCGTCGATCGGATCGCGCCCGGTCGCGGGATCGAGGTCGAGGATGTGGAGCAGCAGCCGCGTGCGCTCGGTGTGCCGGAGGAACTGGAGACCGAGCCCCTTGCCCTGGGACGCGCCGGGGATCAGCCCCGGCAGGTCGGCGATGACGAAGCTCTTGTCGTCGTCGACGCGGACGATGCCGAGGGTCGGGGCCAGCGTGGTAAAGGGATAGTCCGCGATCTTCGGCGTCGCCGCGCTCACGCGCGATACGAGCGTCGACTTGCCGGCGTTGGGAAACCCGATCACGCCGACGTCAGCCAGGAGCTTCAGCTCGAGGCGCAGCCAGTGGCCCTGCCCGTACTGGCCGGGGTCCGCCTGGCGCGGAGCCCGGTTGGTCGCCGACGCGAAGCGGGCGTTGCCGCGGCCGCCCCGGGGCCCGCGCTGCACGAGGAGGCGCTGGCCAGGCGTGGCGAGATCCCCCAGCAGCTCGCCGGTATCGCGATCGCTGACCACGGTGCCCACCGGCATCTTCAGAACGAGATCCGCGCCCTGGGCTCCGTGACGGTTCGCACCCTTGCCGTGCTGACCGCGCTCGGCCTCGTAGTGTCGCTGGTAGTGGTAGTCGAGCAGCGTGTTCAGGGCGGGGTCGGCCTCGAGCCAGACACTGCCACCGTCGCCGCCGTCGCCACCGTCGGGGCCGCCGTAGGGGACGTATTTCTCGCGACGGAAGCTGACGCACCCCGCGCCCCCGTCGCCGCCCTTGACGAAGATCTCGATCTCGTCGACGAACACGGGACTCGCGGGCCCGGGGGTTGCCCGCCCGCCGTCATGCCGACGCGGGGACGATGCTCACGTAGCGTGAATCGCCTCGCCGCTCGAAGCGCACCACGCCGGCGACCCTCGCATAGAGCGTGTCGTCGGAGCCGCGCCCGACGTTGAGGCCGGGCTTGAAGCGCGTGCCCCGCTGACGCACGAGGATGCTGCCGCCACTCACGATCTGCCCGGCGAAGCGCTTGACGCCGAGCATCTGCGGGTTCGAGTCCCGACCGTTGCGCGAGCTGCCGACGCCTTTCTTGTGGGCCATGCTGGGCTAGACCTCGATCCCGATGATGCGCACCTGCGTCGCCGGCTGGCGGTGGCCGCGATTCCGGCGATAGTTCTTGCGCCGCTTGAACTTCACGACCGACACCTTCCGGCGCCGGGCGTGGCCGACGACCTCACCCGAGACCTTCGCCGAGCCGAGCCGGTCCCGGCCCGCGATGATCTCGCCGTCGCGGTTGACGAGCAGCACGGCGCGGAACTCGACCGTGGACCCCGCCGCGCCCGGCAGCCTCTCGACGGCGATGACCTGGCCCGGCGCTACGCGGTACTGCTTGCCTCCCGTCGCGATGACTGCTTCCATGCCCTCTGACCTTCCCCGGAATTTAATGACGGCAAGCACTTATCAGACCACAGGCAGTCACGCCGCGTCAACTCTGGGCGCCCCCAAGATCTAAATAAGGTCTGCTCGGGAGATCTCGCCGGGGCCGCCCCGTCCACCGCGGTAGGTCAACGCGCCGGGGCGAGGTACTCCGACAGGCGCTTGCGCAGGAAGAGGCGCGAGCGGTGGACGCGGGACTTCACCGCCGGCAGGCTGATCCCCAGCGACTCCGCGATGTCGGGGTTCGACATGCCCTCCACGTCGTGGAGGACCAGGGCGCTGCGATATTCCGGCGGCAGCTCGGCGATCGCCGCCTCGAGGGTGGAGCGCAGCTCGCCCTGAAGCGCCTGCTCGTCCACGCTGGGCGACCAGTCGTCCATGGGCTCGAAGTGCACGCCCCCTCCGTCGAGCGCGGGCAGCACGTCCTCCAACGCGATCTCGCGCGCCTTGGCTTTCCGCGAGCGGAGCTTCATGTAGGCGGCGTTGGCGGCGATCCGGTAGAGCCAGCTCCCGAACGCCGCCTCGCCCTTGAACGTGTGGATCTTGCGCCCCGCGGTCCACAGCGCATCCTGGGTGACCTCTTCGGCGTCCTCCTTCGATCCCGTGATGCGCAGGGCCAACCGGTAGACGCGGTCGGCGTACCGCTCGACGAGCTGCTCCATCGCCTCGACGGCGTCGCGCCGGAGCCCCTCGACGAGCGCCGCGTCAGGATCGATCCGCGGCCGATCCGCCACGTTCACCGTAGCCCCCTTTCGTAGAGCCCCAGGTACCGCTTCAGCTCCCCCACGCACTGTTCCATCACGGCGATGTCCTTCGTCACCTTCGTCATGAGAATCGCACCCTCGAGCGACGCGACCAAGAAGTGCGCGACGACGTCGGGCCGGCAGTCGTCACCAACGTCTCCCCGCCGCTGCGCCTCCTGAAGAGCCAGGTTCAGGCGCGCACGCCAGGCGGAGAAGACCTCCGCCAGGCGCGCCCGGAACCCCGGGTGGACGTCCGACAGCTCGGAGGCCAGGTTGCCCAGGGGACAGCCGCCCACGCAGTTGCGCTCGCGCTGGGCCTCCACCACCCGATCAAGAAGACACCGGATCTGGGTCAGGGGTTTAACGCCGGCATCCGAAAAGCAGGGATCGACGGTGCGCTCGATGAACGAGGCGACGATCCGCTCCAGGATCGCGTAGCCGAGGTCTTCCTTGCTCCGAAAGTAGTGGTAGAAACTCCCCTTGCCGACGTCGCTCGCGCTGAGGACGTCGTCGAGCGAGGTGGCGTTATAGCCCTTGATCCGCATGAGCCGCGTTGCGGCCCCGACGATGGCATCGCGGGTCGGCTTTCCGTCACGGGCGCGCGTCGTTGCAGTCGTCATGCTGTACCGACCAGTCGGTACGGAGATTACCGCTGGCGACGCCTCGCGTCAAGTCAAGAAAGATCAGCCTGTCATTGGAGGTCCTTATCGAACCACCCGGTGAGCTGTAGCCAAGCCTCCAGGGCGGCCCTGGGGCGGCTTTGCCCAATAACCCGGCTCAAGCCCCGGTTTCCTGGGCAGACGATGAGTCCGCCCAAAAAACGGGATCAATCCCAAGTTCGTACATTTCGTGAATCAGGACCGTGAGGTTATGGCACAGGACCTTGGCGAGCGTTTCATTGATTTGCGCGGTATCCGTCTTGCTCCGGAGCGCGTCGCCAAACTTCCGTTTAATCATGCTGAACGTCGTCTCGACGTTCGACCGCTTGTGGTAATGCGCGAGGAATTCGTAGCGGCGATACATGAAGTAGCCGAACATCTTTTCCCACGCGCCGAAGCCGCCGCGCCCGGTGTTCGACGTTTTCAGCGCGATGAACGGTGTCCCGCCCACGCGCGAAATCGCGTCCGCGTTTCTGACGCTCCCATACGCCTTGTCCGCCGAGACTTCAGCGACGGCGAAGCTGCGCGCCGTGGTGGCGACCAGGGCGGGCAGTTGCTTGGTATCGGAGGCGTCGCGGTCGTGGATCTCAATGGCGGTCACGATGTTGGTCTTGACGCCGCACATGACGTGCGCCTTGACCCACGTATGCTGTCGGCGAACGTTGCCGTATTTGTGATCGAACCAGGATTCAAAGCGCGACGTGGTGAAGCCGGACGAATCGACCGCGAAATCTACCTCAACGGCCTTCATAGGCTTACTGCTCTCGGCGATGAGATCGCGCAGGATCGGCGCGAGGCCCGGATTTTCGAGGGCGTTCAGTACGGAGTTATGGCACGGAACCTTGCTGATGAACCCGCGCTCGTGGGCTTCCCGAAGATCGCTCATGCAGCGGCGAGCGGAGGCCGTCGTGTAGACTTTGAACACGGCGGTAAATACCGCATCGCGGAGCGACAGCCGTGGCCGCCCGCGCTTCCGCTCTGGCTCGGGCAGTCCGCTGCAAAGATCGCGGAGCAGGACCATGAATTTATCTTTCTCATGGACCTGAGCCGCATTGTAGGCCGACCAGTTCTGCGGGTACGTCCGCTTGACGGTCTTGGTGACGCTGACGGTTTCGGTGACAGTCTCGCCGTCGAAATTCAGTTCGCGCTGGATCACGATCTTGACGGCGTAAATGTGCTTGCACGGCTGCGCGCGCAGTTCAAAGTCAGGGCACGTGCAGCGTGGGGCCTCGCCCGCATCTGCGAAGGGAGGGAAGCCGGTAACTTTGTATTTGCCGGCACCCGACTGCGAGGGTACCGACCAGCCAAGGCCACGCCGTACCAGTTTGCACCGCGCCGCGATTTCCACGCCCCTCTGTTCCCGACCATCCATAACCTACCTCCCTGTTTGTATCTACCAATAGTAGATACCAACAGGGTTGACTTGTCAATACCTTTCGTATATACTGTTTGTAGATGGTGCGGGGGACAAAGGACAAGGAGCCGGAGTTGGGTATGGTCATGCTGCTCGGCGCACGGTGCCGGTGCGGTCACGAGTGGCTGCCGCGCGCTCGGGCTCAGAATGGCACCGTGGAGCGCCCGACTGTCTGCCCCAAATGCAAAAGCCCCCGGTGGGATAAGCCGAAACAGGGCTAAGCACTTAGTCCTTGTCCCCGCGCCGTGGCGGTGTCACAATGCAAAAAGCTGGTGGGGCGCGCCGGGTGGCTACGGCATCTCCCTGGGTCAGAGCCAGGGACTCTACCTTGAGTTAGCGCCCCTCCACGCGAGGCGACTGAGGATGTCTGCCAAAACACCCCCTCAGTCGCCTCGTCCGCTTTTAGCGCTCGCTTCAGTCGGTCTAGGAACTAGCCTCCTTTTCGATTGCGCCCTTCGCAGCCAGCACTTGGGCCAGACCGCTGAAAAACGCCGCGATGCGGTCAGGCTGCCAGCCGGCGAACTCTTGCATGTTGACCCTCACGCTCACATTGAATTGCACGATGCCTTCAACCGGAGTGGAAAAGGTCGTGGCGATAGCGGCGGTCTTCGACAGCGGGGGGTCCTTGACCTCCGTCTGCGTCATGGGACCTCCGTTCGGCGCGGCGGATGTCGGCGCGCCGGCCCGGACGATGTTGAGCATAGTGCCGTCTCTTTGGACGAGTCCTGCGGACACCATGTAGTCCACGCAGATTTTCAGTTGTGGGCGGTACTCCCGGCCAGCGGCCGACACTTCGGCCAGCGTGGCAATGGCCTCGTTTTCCTCCATCGCTTGGAAGCTAAGCCTCGGCGTGAGAGCTTTGGCGAACCACGTTTCAGAGATCATCGGGGCAAGCTTGTGGCTCGCGGTCTCCTTGTTCCACTGGTAAGCGCGCTGGTAGTTCACCACGTCGGCCGAGGGCACATAACCGCCTTCGGCACGCGTCATCAGTCCCGTGTCAGCGAAGAACGCATTCGCCAGCGACACGGTCGAGGCAGTCAGATTCACAATCTCGGACACGTCGTTGTTGGTGACGGGCTTCGGCGTCGTCGCATAGACGGCGGCGTAGGCGCGGAGAAGGTCAAGTTGCTTCGAGTGGGTGATGCGCTCGGTGGGGAGTATCTTCGTCGGACGCTGCTTCTTGGTCTTCGCGCTACCGTCGTCGGGTGTGGAAGGAGACGGGACGGCCGCAAGCTCTGCCATGCTGCACCCCATTCTCGCCGCTATCTGAGGCGGCGCTCGACGTCTGCCGAGGAGCAGCATACACCCTTTCGCGGAAACTCAAACCTAAAATCTAGGTGGCGGGGGGCTGGCGGCCCCTACGGGGCGTGCCCGGCCGGCTCGACTCGTTGCGTCACGTCGATGGCGGGATCGTGTCTCCTCCGGGTTTTTAGGCAGCCATGGCGAACGAGACGGACTTCTTGGGCAGCCCGCCCGCCACACGCCCTTGTTAGGCAAAGCCCCCTGGGGCCCTGGGGTTATAGGAGCCGCGCTCGTCGCAGAAGGAGCCGTGGCCGGCGCCGGCGTACACCTTCGACTCGTAGGTCTTCCCAAGCCGGCGCATCGTCTCCTCGATGCGCTTGATCAGATCGAGCGGGATCAGCTGGTCCTTCTCTCCCCAGAGCGCCAGTACCGGGGCCGTGATGCGAGCGAGCAGGGCGCTGTCGCCGGCGAGGCTGGCGCCACCGTAGAAGGCCACGACGGCCTTGAGGTCGGCGGTGTGATGCGCGGCACTCTTGAATGCCACCGCGCCGCCCATGCAGAAGCCGGTGATGCCGATCAGGGCCGCGCGGACCTCCGGCCGGCCTTTGAGATGCTCGACGCACGCGCCGACCTCGGCCATTACCTTGGCGTCGTCGAGCTTCTTCATGTACTCGATCGCCTTCGGGGCGTCCTCGTACGAGACGACCGGGCTGCCGAAGCGAGCGTAGAGGTCGGGGGCGAGCGTCACGTAGCCCTCGCGTGCGATGCGTTCGGCCACCGCCTTGATGTGACCGTTGAGGCCGAAGGCTTCCATGACGACGATGACGGCCGGGTACTGGCCGCCCGCCGCCGGCCGCGCCAGGTGACACGGTATCCGCCCGTCGGCGGTGGCGAGCGCCACCGACTCCGTTGCGATCTCCATTGAGCGTCTCCTGGTTGAGCGCCGGCTCTGCCCGCGCCACCGATTCCTCGGAGGGGCCCGGAGGGGGCCGTCGAGGCCCCTTTGGATGATCGAGCGCGGGCTCCGCCCGCGCAACCGGATGGGGGAGGTCTCGGAAGGGGGGCGGAGCCCCCCTCCGAGTTTCGAGCGCCGGCTCTGCCCGCGCCACCGATTCCTCGCAGGGGCTCGGAGGGGGCCGTCGAGGCCCTCTTCGATCTAAAAGAGAGGCGCGGCCACCCGCAGGGCGGCCATGACCACCGGGTTGGGGTACACGCCGAGAATCACCACCCCCAGCGCGCACAGGAGAACGGCCAGCGCGAGCGTCCGCTCGAGACGCACCCGCCCCGTGACCGCCGGCGGCTCGATGTACATGCGCTTGACGACCACGAGGTAGTAGAAGAGCGCGACGACCGTGAGGATCGCGCCCAGGAGCACGAGCCAGTAGAGACCGGCCGCCGCCGCGGCCCAGAACACGTAGAGCTTGGCCCAGAAGCCCGCCACGAAGGGAATGCCGCCCAGCGAGAGCAGGAAGAGCAGCATCGCCAGCGCCAGGAGGGGCGAGCGCTGGGCCAGGCCGCGGAACGCCGTCAGGTGCTCGGAGCCTTCCGAGCGCGCCACGGCGTCCACGACGAGGAACGCCCCCATGTTCCCGAAGACGTAAGCGACCAGATAGAAGAGGACCATGGCCGTGCCCGACGCCGAGGCCGCGGCGAAGCCGACCAGCATGTAGCCGATGTGGGCGATGCCTGAGTAGGCCAGCAAGCGCTTGGCGTTCTGCTGGGGCAGCGCCATGAGGTTGCCCGCCACGATGGTGAGGGTGGCCAGCGTCGCCGCGATCGGCACCCAGAACGCCACTGCGGGGCCGACCCCCTCGAAGTACACGCGGAAGAGGGCGACGAATCCGGCGGCCTTCGGCGCCACGCTGAGCCACGCCACGAAGGGCGTGGGCGCCGCCTCGTAGGTGTCCGGCACCCACATGTGGAACGGGAAGGCGGCGATCTTGAACCCGAAGCCGGTGAAGGCCAGGAGCAGGCCCAGGACGAGGAGCGGGTCGCCCCCCGGCAGCGCGCGCGCCACCACAGCGAGGCTCGTCGTCTTGGCGGCGCCGTACACGAACGACAGCCCGTACGCCATCACCGCCGACGAGACGCTGCCGACCAGGAAGAACTTGAGCGCCGCTTCCACCGCCACGTCCTCGCGCTTGGCGAAGCCGGAGAGCACGTAGAGCGGGATCGACATCAGCTCGAAGGCCACGAAGAGCAGAATGAGATCCCGCGCCGAGGCCAGCACCAGCATCCCCAGGAGCGAGCCGAGCACCAGCAGGTGATACTCGGCGGCGCGCCGCGCGAAGACCGCGCCCGGCAGCGCGAGCCCGCCCAGGAGCCCGATGAAGGTGGCGGTCAGGAAGAGGCGCTTGGCGAAGAGGGCGAGCCCGTCCTGCACGAACATGCCGCCGAGCGCAGGCGGCGCCGGGGAAACCATCAGCGACACGCCGGTCAGGACCAGCACGCCGGCGGCGGCGACCCCGCCGACCCAGCGACGATCCTGCCCGCGCGCGCACAGGTTGGCGAAGAAGACGACCAGGAGCAGGAGGCCGAGCCCGAGCTCGAGCACGAAGGCGGTCACGGCGTCAGGATCCGGGCGAGCAGCCCGACGGTGGCCGTGTCGATCGGCACGATGGCGAGGGCGGGCACCATCCCGAAGACGACGAGCACCGCCACCAGGACGACCAGCGCCACCCACTCCGGGCCCCGGGCATCCTCCAGGTGGTGGAAGTGCGGCGAGAGCGGACCCCAGAAGATCTGTTTGGCCACGCGCAGGACGTACACCGCCGTGAGGAACGTGCCGGCCACGGCGGGCAGGAGCCACCAGGGATGGGCCGAGCGCCAGCTCCCCAGGAAGGTGAGCAGCTCGGCGACGAAGCCCGCGGTCGCGGGCAGGCCGAGCGAGGAGAGGCCGGCCACGGTGAAGGCGGTGGCGATGCCGGGCATCGCCCGCCCGAAGCCGCCCATCTTCCCGATCTCACGGGAGTGCGCCTTCTCGTAGACGAGGCCCACCAGCGCGAAAAAGAGGCCCGTCATGATGCCGTGGGCGAACATCTGGAAGACGGAGCCGTTCAACCCGGCCTCGGTGAGCGTCGCTGCGCCCAGCATGACGATGCCCATGTGCGAGACCGAGGAGTAGGCGATGACGTACTTGAGGTCGGTCTGCGCCATCGCCGACAGTGCCCCGTAGACGATGTTGATGCAGGCGATGGTGCCCACCAGCCACACGAGGTCCCGGGCGCCGTCGGGCAGCAGCCCCATCCCGAGGCGCACCACGCCGTAGGCGCCCAGCTTCATCAACACGCCCGCGTGCAGCATCGACACGGCGGTGGGCGCCGAGGCGTGGCCGTCGGGTGACCAGGTGTGCAGCGGCCAGATGCCGGCCAGGATGCCGAAGCCGATGTAGAAGGCCAGGAAGACCCAGCGCTGGAGCCCGCGATCGAAGGTGGCCGCCTCCAGGTCGAGGAACGAGAACGAGGAGGTTCCCGAGACCACGTAGAGCGCGAAGATGCCGACCAGGATGAACGCGGAGCCGAAGAGCAGGTAGAGCGTCAGCTTCATCGCCGCGTACTCTTTGGTCCCCACGCCCGTCTCCCGGTAAGCCCAGGCGAAGATGCCGCGCGGCCGGATCTCCCCGGTGGAGCCCCAGATCCCGATGAGCAGGTACATCGGAAGCACGGCCAGCTCGTAGAAGAGGAAGAAGACGAAGAGATCCAGAGCCACGAAGACGCCGAATACCCCCGTGACCAGCGTCAGGAGCAGCGCGTAGAACTCCTGACTGCGCACGGCGACCGTCCACGACGCGAAAACGCCGCTGAAGATGATGATCGACGTGAGCAGCACGAGGACCAGGCTGATGCCGTCGGCGCCCAGCTCGTAGGAGATGCCGAGCGCCGGGACGAGGGGGAGCTTCTCGTAGAACTGGAAGCCCGCGCCTTCCCGGTCGTAGGCGACGTAGATCCAGAGCGAGAGCACGGTCGAGATCCCGGTGGTCGCGGCCGCGATGAGGCGGACGGCCAGCGGACGGTGGCGGGCCGTGAACATGATGAGGAGCGCGCCGACGAAGGGCGTCCAGGTGATCAGGGAGAGGAGCGGGATGGTGGTCATCGCCGCACCCACTGGGCCACGACGAAGAGCACCAGCACTCCGAAGGCGACGCCGTACACGTAGTCCTGGGCCCGCCCGCTCTGGATGCGCCGGAGGAGGTCGCCGGCGCGCAGGGTCCCGGCGCTCCCGAAGTTGACGAGCCCGTCCACGAGGTAGCGGTCGATCCACCCCACCAGGCGCGAGAAGCCCAGGATGAATGCGCGATAGAGTAACGCGTAGAGGGCGTCGACGCCGTAGCGGTGCCGGGCCATGACGTCGAGCACGTTCAGGGGGAAGACCGCGGCCAGGCGCGCCGGCTCGACAAGCCGCCGCTGATACAGCGCCGCGGCCAGCAGGAAGCCGGCGAGCGCCAGCCCGAGCGAGAGTGGCGCCAGCCACCCGGGCCCGTGGTGCTCCCCCGCCCCGGCCACGACGAAGCGCAACCCGATCACCACCGTCAGCACGGCCAGCACCCACAGCGGCACCGCCATCAGGAGCGGCGCGTCGTGGGCGTGAGCCTCGGCGTGCGCGCGGCCGAAGAACGCGATGAAGATGACGCGGAACATGTAGAACGCGGTGAGGAAGGCCGTCAGCGCCAGCATGAGGAAGGGGCCGGTCATCCGCCCCTCCCATACGCCGCCGAGGACCGCCTCCTTCGAGAAGAAGCCGGCCAAGGGCCACACGCCCGCCAACGCCAGCGTGCCCACGATGAAGACCACGCCCGCCTGTGGGAGCGCACGGAAGAGCCCGCCCATGCGGAAGATGTCGCCGGTGCCGACGGCGTGGATGACGGCCCCGGCGGCGAGGAAGAGCAGCGCCTTGAAGACCCCGTGGGTGAGCAGGTGGAAGAAGCCGGCGTCGGCGGCTCCCGCGCCGGCGGCGGCCATCATGTAGCCCAGCTGGGAGACCGTGGAGTAGGCGAGCACGCGCTTGATGTCACCCTCCACGCAGGCCATGGTGGCGGCCAGCAGCGCCGTGAACGCGCCGACCCAGCCGATGAGGGCCAGAACGTCGGGCACCAGCCGGAACAACGGCATCGCGCGGGTCACCATGAAGACGCCGGCAGTCACCATCGTGGCGGCGTGGATGAGGGCCGACACGGGCGTGGGGCCTTCCATAGCGTCGGGCAGCCAGACGTGGAGCGGGAACTGCGCCGACTTCCCCACCGCGCCCAGGTAGATCAGGACCATGATCAGCCCGAGGCCGGCCAGCGGCAGCGTGCGCTCCGCCGCCATCCGGAAGAGCGCGCCGAACTCGAAAGTCCCCGTCGACGCCCACAGCATGACGATACCGACGATGAAACCGACGTCGCCCAGCTTGGTGATCCAGAAGGCCTTCACGGCGGCGCGCGCTGCCGACGGCCGGTCGTACCAGTAGCCGATGAGCAGATAGGAGCAGAGCCCGACCAGTTCCCAGAAGATGAACATCTGGAGGAATGACGGCGAGAGCACGAGGCCCAGCATCGAGAAGGCGAAGAGCGATTGGTAGGTGTAGTAGCGCCCCAGCGCCGGCGGCGTCTCCTGGTCGAGGTACGAGAGCGAGTAGATCTGCACCAGCAGCGAGACCAGCGTCACCAGGACGAGCATGGCCGCGCTCAGCTCGTCCACCAGGACGCCGACCGTCGCGATCGGTCCGCCGTCGGCGGAGATCCACGCCCACGTCGCCTCGCCCCGCCCGCCGCCGGCCCAGACCGTGAGCGCGCGGTAGAGAGCGCCCGCCACCGCGATGATGGATAGCCAGCCGGCCGCCCGGCCCTTCCGCCGGAGCCAGGGGACGACGGCGAGGATCGCGAAGGCGGCGAACGGAAGCAGCAGGACGTGCAGGGCGTGATCGGTCGCGCTCACTGGGCTAGCCCCGCAGGAGGTTCAAGTGGTCGGCTTCGATCGTCTTCCGAGCGCGGAAGATCGCGATGATGATGGCGAGCCCCACGCCGACCTCGGTCACCGTGATCGAGATCGTGAAGAGCGTGAAGACCAGTCCCACCAGGTCCGCGTTGAAGCGGGCGAATGCCACCAGGTTGATGTTCACCGCGTTCAGCATCAGCTCGATCCCCAGCAGGATGCCGATGGCGTTGCGCCGTGTCAGCACGCCGAAGAGCCCGATGGCGAAGACGAGCGCGGCCAGGATGAGGTAGGCGTGCAGGCCGGGCACGGCCCTCAGTCCTCGGTCCGGGCGAAGTAGATGGCGCCCAGCAGCGCGGCGACCAGGAGCACGCCGAGCAGTTCAAAGGGCGCCGCGAACGGGCCGACGAGGGCGCGGGCGAGGTCGGCCGTGCGGTCCGCGGCAGCCGGGGGGCGGGCGGGGCGGCCCGACCGGACGACGAAGCCGACGATGCCGACGAAGACGGCGGCGGCCATGATGGCGCCGTTGACGACCCAGCGGCTCGTCTGCACCAGGCGCTCCCCGACCAGCCGCTCGGTGAGCATGATCGCGAAGACCATGATCGTGATCACCCCGCCCGCATAGAGGAGGAGCTGAACGGCGAAGAGAAACGCGGCGTCGAGGAGCAGAAAGACGACCCCGGTGGAGACGAGGGCGGCGGCCAGGAACAGCACGGCGTGGAAGAGGTTGGGCGTGAGCACGACGGCGAGACTCGAGGCCAGTAGCACGGCCGCTACCAGCCCGAAGCCTATCGCCTCGGCGGTCACTCGGCGGGCTCCTTGGCGTCCGCCTTCCCTTCCGTCTTCGGCTCGCCCCGGGGCGCCTTGGGCGGCGCCTGCATGTCCCGCAGCCGGTTGCCCGTGGCCCACGACGGCTCGAACTGGAGGCCGAGCGCGTGGAGCCGGTCCTTGTCCAGCAGCAGCTCGCGGCGGTCCGTGGTGGCGAGGTCGAAGGTCTTCAACATGATGATGGCGTCGGTCGGGCACACCTGCACGCACAGCTCGCAGAACTCGCACGCGTACAGCTCGAGCGTGAAGGTCTTGGCGTAGTTCCGCTTCGCGGCCTTCAGCATCTCGACCTTGATCACCTGGGGCGGACAGATGAACTCGCAGAGCCGGCAGCCGATGCAGGCCTCCTCGCTCGTGTCCTTCTCGTAGACGAGGGCCAGGATGCCGCGGAAGCGGTCGGGATAGGCGCGCTTGACGGTCGGGTACTGCACGGTGACCGGCGGGCGCAGGAAGTTGCGGAACGTCACGCCCAGCGCCCGGCCGACGGCGCGCACGAGCTGGGCGGTCTCGCCCCAGAACGAGCCGTCAGACGACACGCGGACCTTGCAGGACCACCCAGAGCGCGGTGGCCATCAGCAACAGGACCGTGACCGGCAGCAGCAGCTTCCAGGAGATGGCCAGGATCTGGTCCACCCGGATGCGCACGAACGACCACCGCACCCAGGTGACCACGAGGAAAATGAACATTGCCTTGAGCAAGAACCACAGCGAGCCGACCAGCGGCCATTGGTCGGCGCCAGGCCCCAGCCAGCCGCCCAGGAACAGCAGCGCGCCCAGGAATGACGTTCCGATCATGTGCGCGTACTCGGCGAACATGATCAGCGAGAACTTCATGCCGCTGTACTCGACGCGGAAGCCGGCCACCAGCTCCGACTCCGCCTCGAGGATGTCGAACGGCACCCGGTTCTCGGCGGCCAGCGTGGCGACGAGGAACGCGACGAAGGCGAGCTGGCCCAGCCCCGGGTAGCAGACGTACCAGCCGAAGAGCCCGCGCTGGGCGTCGACGATGGCCGACATCTGCAGCGAGCCGGCCAGCAGCGCCGGCACCAGCGCCGCGAAGATGAACGGCAGGTCGTAGGAGATGATCTGGTTCACCGCCCGCATCGCGGAGAGGAGCGCGTACTTGTTGTTGGAGCCCCAGCCGCCCATGAACAGGCCGACGATCTCCAGCGACGACACCGCCAGGAAGAACAGCACGCCGATGTTGAGGTCGGCCACGCCGAGCCCCGGCGCGAACGGGATGGTGGCGAAGATCAGCACGCAGGGGACCAGGAACGCGATCGGCGCCAGGTTGTAGACCCAGCGGTCGGTGGCGGTCGGGACCACGTCCTCCTTCATCATCAGCTTGAGCGCGTCGGCGATCGGCTGCAGCCAGCCGTGCGGCCACCCCACATAGTAGGGCCCGATGCGCGACTGCATCCGCGCTGCGAACTTCCGCTCCAGCAACGTCACGTACGTCACGAGCCCGATGACGACGTTGAGCACGATGAACCCAGCGATCGCGTGATGAAGATACGGGGGCACGGCTAGCGACCCTCGTGCGGCGTGGTGAGGCCGGGGGCCGGGAGGCGGGCCATGCCCCGCGGCCGCGCTTCATGACGAGCCGTCGTCGCCGTTCGAGCGCCGGGCTCGGCGAGCGAGCCGCCAGCAAATCGAA
>DASYUQ010000148.1 GCA_036001065.1 Candidatus Methylomirabilota bacterium | reverse complement strand
CAGCACCGGCAGCCACTTGTTGTTCCGGGCCCCGGTCACCGGGTCCGTCACCACCGTCTTGTTCTCGACGGGGAAGATGCGCCGACGATCGTAGCCGTCGTCCAGCAGGGTCTTGACGACGCCGTCCACCTGCCAGGGCTGGCTGGAGCAGGCCGGGAAGTACTTGGTCCAGGAGAGGTTGAGCTTGAGGACGAGGTCCCGATCGCGCGCGAGCGCCTGTTCGTACTTCACCAGGCGCATCAGACGTCCGTAGTCCTCCACGACGCTTTCGGGACGCGTTCTGAGGACGGCGACCTGGCTCTTCATCCTGGGCGGGCCGCTATTGTACCCGACCGGCCCCTACCCCACCCGGGGGCCGTAGAGGATGACGACGACGCTCAGTATCCAGAGCAGGGCGTTCACGAGGAGCGGCCGGTCGTTCAGGAACAGTTCGGAGGGGGCGCCGCCCATCTGGCACCGGTAGAGCAGATACAGGTAGCGGAAGATGCCGTAGAGCACGAACGGCAGCGTCGCCGGCAGCAGGCGCGTGTCGAACTTCGCCACCGTCTCCGGCGACATCGTGTAGAGCGCGTAGGCGGTCACCATGGAGGCCGTCACCACCGCGATCATCTGATCGAGCAGGCCCGCGCTGTACTCGGCCAGGATGGGCCGGTGGCGCGCCGCCCCCTCGGCGAGCGTGAGGACCTCGTGCCGCCGCTTGCCCAGCGCGAGGAACAGCGCCATGAGACTCGTGCAGATCAGGAGCCAGCCCGAGATCTCCACGTCGATGGCCACCGCGCCGGCCACGGCGCGCAGCACGAAGCCCGACGCCACGACGATGACGTCGACGATCACCAGGTGCTTGAGCCACACCGAGTAGGCGCCCATCAGCGCGACGTAAGCCAGGCTGACCAGCGCCAGCGGCGGCGAGATGGCCAGGCTGGCCGCCAGGCCTGCCGCCATCAGGACGATCGCCGCCGCCACCGCCGTCCCCGCCGGCAGCCGCCCGGCGGCGATCGGCCGCTCGCGCTTGCGGGGGTGGAGCCGGTCCTTCTCGCGGTCGGCGACGTCGTTGAGGAGATAGACGGCGCCGGACAACGCGCAGAACACCGCGAAGGTGGCGAGCGCGGCCCCCGCCAGCGGCGTGAAGAGCTTCTGGGAGAAGATGAGCCCGGCGAAGACGAAGAGGTTCTTCACCCACTGGCGGGGCCGGAGGGAGGCGAGGACCGCCGCCAGCAAGAGGCGCTTAGAGGCGGATGACGTGCGGGGCGCGGCCCAGGCCCGCCGTCGCGTTCCGCGTATCGATGACGAGGCGGGCGTGCTCGACGATGGTCGCCCAGTCGTAGCCGGCGTGCGGCGTGAGGATCAGCACGACGTCGTAGGCCCCCAGGTCGCCGGGAGCCCACTCGACGGAGGCGAACTTGACGCCGTTGATCGACACGCTGGGGACGTGGGGATCGTGGTAGGCCACCCGGGCGCCCTTGTGGACGAGCGCGTCGATGATCTCCAGCGCCGGCGCGTCGCGGGTATCGGCGACGTTCGGCTTGTAGGCGACGCCCAGGGCCAGGACCCGCGCCCCCCGGAGGGCACGCTCGCGATCGTTCAGCGCGTCGGTCACCATCTCCACGACGTAGGCAGGCATGTGGCGGTTGATCTCGTCGGCGAAGGCGATGAAGCGCGGCTCGTAGCCGGCCAGGCGGACCCGCCAGCTGAGATAGTGCGGGTCCGACGGCAAACAGTGCCCCCCCAGGCCGGGGCCCGGGTAGAAGGGCATGAAGCCGAAGGGCTTGGTGGCCGCCGCTCCGATCACCTCCCACACGGAGATGCCCAGCCGGCGGCACATGATCGCGAACTCGTTGGCCAGCGCGATGTTGACGGATCGGAAGGTGTTCTCCAGCAGCTTGACCATCTCGGCCGCGCCCGGGCTGGATACCACGATCACCCGCTCGGTGATCCGCCGGTAGAGCGTGGTGGCCAGGGCGGCGCACGTGGGCGTGAGCCCGCCCACCACCTTGGGGATGGTGCGCAGCGTGTGGTCGCGGTTGCCGGGGTCGATGCGCTCGGGCGAGAAGGCGAGAAAGATGTCCGTGCCGGCCTTGAGCCCCCGGGCCTCCAGGCGCGGCGCCAGCACCTCCTGGGTGGTGCCGGGGTAGGTCGTGGACTCGAGCACGATGAGTTGGCCGGGCCGGGCGACGGATGCGACGGCGTCGGCGGCGGCGATGATATTGGAGATGTCGGGCTCCTTGGACTTGCCCAGCGGCGTGGGCACGCAGATGACGATGGCGTCGGCGTGCCCCAGCGCCCCGTAGTCGTCGGACGCGCTGAGGCGCCCGGCCCTCACCGCGGCCCTGAGCGCCTCGGTGGAGACATCCTCGATGAAGCTCTGGCCGGCGCCGATACCGGCGATGCGGCGCGCGTCGAGATCGATCCCGAGGACGGTGGCGCCCGACTCCGCGAAGGCGACGGCCAGCGGCAGACCGACGTAACCGAGCCCGATCACGCCAACGGTGGGGGCGGCGGCCAGGCGCGCGCTCAGCGCTTCGGCGGCGGGACCGCTCATTGGTCGGAGGGGGCGACTCCACCGGCGCGCCCACAGGGCGCGCCGGCCCCCTCCGAGATCCATAGTCGGAGGAGGCCTCGCGGCCCCCTCCGAACCATCCCGGAGGGTTGCGCCGGCGAAGCCGGCGCTCGAGGACGCGCGCTCGACTCTTGGGTTGACACTGGAGGTCTCATATCCGCTCGCAGGCCCGGCGAACGGCCGCGGCGACCGCCTCGACCTCCTCGTCGCGCAGCTCGGCGAAGCACGGCAGCGACAGCACCTCGCGGGCAGCGCGCGAGGCTTCCGGCCACCGGCGCTCGGCGGATTCACTCAGGCTCGCCTCGGGCGCGCTCCGCCTCCGGCTCCGCGGCCGCCCTGCGGCTCGCACGACCTCCAGGCTCGCCTCGGGCGCGCCGAACATCGGCTGCGCGGGGACCGGGATCGGGTAGTGCACCGCGGTGCCCACGCCGAGATCGGCCAGGGCCTTGGCTAGCGCGTCGCGCTGCGGATGCCGCACGGTATAGAGATGATACACGTGTCGCGCGCCCGGGCGCTCGCCCGGTAGGCCCAGCGGCAGGCCGGCCAGCAGGGTGCGATACCGCCCGGCGATCCGCCGGCGCGCCTCGGTCCAGGCGCCGAGGTGGCGCAGCTTCACGCGTAAGATAGCCGCCTGCAGCTCGTCCAGGCGCGCGGTGTAGCCCAGCTCCAGGTGCCGGTAGCGGCCGCCGTCGCCGTGATGGCGGAGGCGCCGCACGCGCTCGGCCACGTCGTCGCGCTCGGTCAGGACCATCCCGCCGTCGCCGCAGGCGCCGAGGTTCTTGGTCGGATAGAACGACAGGCACACGGCGTCGCCCCACGCCCCGATCCCCCGATCGGCGTATCGCGCCCCCACAGCCTGGGCGGCGTCCGCCACGACAGCCAGCCCGTGGTTTCGGGCGATCGCGGCGACGGCGTCCATCGCGGCCGGCTGGCCA
>DASYUQ010000147.1 GCA_036001065.1 Candidatus Methylomirabilota bacterium | reverse complement strand
GAACGACGTACACGGTGCCTTCCTAGGCGCGAATAGTTGGAACGGCACTAGTGCCGTTCCAACTTGTTGATACTAAATCTGTCCACGAACGACGTACACGGTGCCTTCCTAGGCGCGAATAGTTGGAACGGCACTAGCCGGGGCTCACTATCCGCAGCTGAACGGTCGCCGACCAGCCCCAGCGCGTTCTCCGCTATCTGAGCTGGATCGACTCGAGCAGGCGCTCCACGTGGTCGCGGTATCGTGGGAAGTAGCGCAGGGCGGCGCCGTCATAGACGATGACGTGGAGCTTCTCCTTGAGGACCGCCCCCACCACCGCCGCTCGGCGCTGGATGCCGTCGCCGGTGACGTAGGTGAGATCGAAGCGGAGGGCGGGCGCGCCGCCGAATGTCGCCGGCCGAAGTTCCCGTGGTCTCAGGCGCCCTCCGTAGAAGCTGTCGACAATGAACTCGGCGATCTCGCTCTCGGTCATGGTCGATCGGAAATGGGGACGCTTCGCCTCGTCCTTGCCGCCGGCGAGCAGCGGCTCGCCGTTCGCGATGCCCTTGAAGAAGCGGAGGTAGTGGAGGGCGAACCCGTCGACGGTCCACGATTCGACCTTGTCCTGCGCGACTGAGGTCCAGGTGATCTGCGGCTCGACCGTGTAGGCGTCGCCTATGGGGACCCTACGGGTTTCGACAAGCGTGTAGCTAAGGGTCTGGGCGCAGCCGGCCAGCAGGATGGCGGCGAGCGCGGTCGCGAGCGTCCCGGGCGCGATCGGCATCACCTTACTTCAGCCGCTCGAGGTGGGCCCGAATCATGGCGCGATCCTCGGCCTCGGGCTGCGCCTGGAGGTAGCGCTCGAGCGCGGCTCGCGCAGCCCCGCGGTCGCCGGACCGAGTGAGGAGGAGCCCGAGATTCCGTTGGGCCTCTGGGGGCGCGTCCGGCAGTGCGAGCGCGCGGCGGTAGGAGTCGATCGCGCGCGCCTCGTCGCCAGACTCCCCACGCAGGCGGTAGAGCTCCCCCTGGAAGAAGGTGAGCTCCCCGAGCCGCATGCCCTGCCGCTCGAGCTGGTTCAGCAGCACCTGGAACGCCTCGTACTGCCGCCGCCGCAGCTCGTCGTTGAGCAGGACGGACCGGACATGCAGCGTGCGCGCCAGGAACCGCTCCGCGCCCGCCGGGAGCGGACCGCCGACCGCGGCGGCGCGCTCCGCGCGCTCTCTCAGGCTGGCGATCCGCTCCTCCGTCGGCGGATGCGTCGCGAAGAAGATCGACGGCCCCGATGCTTTCGCAGCCGCCTGCTCCTCGAGGAGCCGCTCGAGGATCTTCGGAGCCTGGCGCGGGTCGTAGCCGGTGCGGATCATGGCTTCGACCCCGAGCAGATCCGCCTCTCGCTCGTTGTCCCGAGAGAAGGCGTTCATGCTGGCGAGCGCGGCGAACCGGCCCGCGAGATCCGAGCCGCCGGCCGCCGCCGAGCCGACGGCGCCCCCGCCGACCACGGCGCCGGCCAGGCCGACGGTCAGGGAAAGGAAGGAGACGACGTTCGCCTTCGACCGGGCGTCACGCCAAGCCTGCAGCGAGTGGCGGCGCACGTAGTGGCCGATCTCATGCCCCAGCACGTAGGCGAGCTCGGCCTCGTTCTGGACGCGGAGCAGGAGCCCGGTCCACACCTGCATCATGCCGTTCGGGGCCATGGAAGCGTTGAATCCCGGAGAGCGCACGACGTAGACGCGGATGTCCTCACAGCGCGGGCCGGCGACCCGGCACGCCGCGTCGCGGACGTAACTGGTGAGGTCTGCATCCCTGACGAGGACCCCCGACGTCCGGAGTTGCTGCTCCAGACGGTCCATCTCCATCCACAGGTCCCCTTCGTCGGTGTGGAGGGGCGGCCGCTCGCCCGGGGCAATCTCGGTCATGGAGCCTGAGCAGCCGCCCGTGAGGAGCGTCAGCGCGAGCGCCAGCCGAGCGCCGGCAGCCCTCACCGGGGCAGATCCCTCAGGAGCTTGCTCACCGCCTTGGCAGCCGAGTCCGGAGTGCGAAGGTCGCTGGAGGCGTCCGTGTGGTAATTGAGCCACACGATGTCGCCCGTCGCCAGGTCGACGAGCGTTCCGAGGATGACCTGCCGGCCGGTTTGGATCACCCCGCCGAAGACGGCCGCAGCGACGTTCATCGCGACGCGCCCGCCGCTCGAGTAGGCGTCGGCGAACTGGGTGAAGAGGGCGTAGTCGGCCTCTTGCTCGCCCGGGAGCACTCGGGCCATCTCGCCCAGGCTCCAGTCGAACGCGCCGGCCTTGTTGGGAAGCTGGCGGTGCGGGTTGAGGTAGTGCGCGAAAATTGCCCGCACCACCAGGCCATGGAGCTTGAGAACCTGGATGTGCTCGGCCTGATGCTCGCGGGTCGGCAGCGCGTAGGGTGTCACGCTCGCGACCTTGGTGCCGAGGTGGGCGGCGAGCGCGGCGTCGATGTGGGTCTTCGCGGTCGCCGTCCAGTCCGCCTTCGGCTCGGCGCCGGTCGCCGTGAGCTCGTAGAGGTGCACGGCCGCCGGGATCAGCACGACACGCGCTTCGCCGAGCGGGCGGGGCAGCCGCGGGGCGGTGTACACACGGTCCCCCTGCTGGGCGCCCGCCGGAGCGACGCTGCCGATCACGAGCGCGGCCACTGCCGCCACGAGCGATGCCGACCGGGAACGCATGGAACCTGCCCCTGTCGTGTCGAGTCTCGGCCGGCCGCATTCTAACGTCGATGCCCGGGGAGGAAAAGCCCTGCCCCCAGGGCCGGCGCCAGGTCGGGTCCGAGCGCAGAGCGTGGATGAGATGAAGCGGCTGGCCCCCCAGGGTGGCCACTCTGATGGCGTCGTACGGCAAAGAGGCGCGCTACTGTTTGGGTCGATTGCGTCGGCGAGGTTGCAAGGAACGCCGCCTCTCTGCAGGCCGCACTGAGCCCGCGGCTGCCGAGGGTCTATCTGCTTCTTGTGGCTCGAGCGGCGCAAAATAGTCCAACAATTCACGACACAGGCCATCCAATTCAGGAAAGATGATCGTCTCCGTGATCCCGATCGTTGCCAGTTCAGCGCGCATCCTCGCTACCGCGCTTCTCGGGACAATCACCTTGACGAGGTGATCTTTAAACGCCTCGTAGGTCTCCAACCCGACCCGTTGACACCGCGCCGTCAACCACACACCGGACCCGGGGCGCCGCGGCCGAAAAACACGTAGCACCGCCGCGAGCGGGACGTCAACTCCGTCGGGCAGCGGTGATCTACGGTCAGGCTACCGGCGGCTCGCTGCAGGTCGAGCGTCTGCGGGGCCGCCCCGGCCTCGCCACCGGGAGTGCGGGAGCCCGCTGGTGACCGATCGCCTGGTTGCGGGTATCATGCTTCCCCGCAGACCCCTTCCCGGGAGGGAGACATGGCCAAGCAAGGGTTCCGCGTCATGGACAGCGACCTCCAGTTGATCGAGCCCCGGACCCTCTGGCAGGACTACCTCGATCCCAAGTTCCGGGGCCGCATCACCACGGTCCCGGATACCCAGGGGCAGATGCGCGCGGCTCTACAAGCTCTAGCCTGAGCGGGCGAGGGGGATATGGCTTACGACCTCGTTATCAAGAACGGCATGGTCGTCGACGGGACCGGCTTTTCGCGCTATCGCGCCGACGTTGCGATCAAGGACGGCACGATCGTCGAGATCGGCAGGATCCACGGGGCGGCGTCAGCGAGCATCGACGCCGACGGGCTCTTGGTGGCCCCCGGCATCATCGATCTCCACACCCACTACGACGCCCAGCCCTTCTGGGACAAGCTGTGCACCTCCTCCGTCTGGCACGGGGTGACGACTGTCCTGACCGGCAATTGCGGGCTGACGCTGGCGCCGCTCAGGCCGGAGCACCGCGAGGCGATGCTCGCCACCTTCTGCTGCGTCGAAGACTTGCCCGTGAAGTCCCTGGCGGCCGTGCTCCGCTGGAGCTGGGAGACGTTCGGGGAGTACCTGGACGCCATCGACCACGGCCTCGGCGTGAACATGATGCCGCTGGTCGGGCACAATCCCCTGCGTCTGAGCGCGATGGACAAGGCGGCCTGGGACCGGGCGGCCACCCCGGACGAAATCGCCACGATGCAGGACCTGTTGCGAGCGGCCCTGGAGGCCGGTGCCTGGGGCTGGAGCACCACGGTGTCGCCGACTCACGCGGGCCCGAAGGGCGAACCGGTCCCGACCCGGCTCGCCGCGAACGACGAGCGCCTGGCCCTGGGCCGCACGCTCGGCGAGTTCAACCGCGGCGTGATCGAGATCCTCCCGCCCGGCGCCGCCCAGCCCGACGCGGCCGATCGACAACACCTCCTCGAGGTGGCGCAGGCAAGCGGCCGGCCGGTCTTCTTCCTGACCTTCGACGCCGAACCGCGCGGCTACGTGGAACAGGCGACCCGCGAGGGCGCGCAACTCTACGCCCTGCTGCGGGCGATTCCCTTCAATCCCCGGTTCACGCTGAAGAAGACGACGTTCTTCGCCAATCTCGACGTGTGGGACACCGTGATGGCGCTGCGGCTCGAGGATCGGTTACGCGTCCTGGCCGATCCGGACAAGCGCGCGGAGCTGCGCGAGGCGGCCATGAAGCGCCAGCGGCGCCGGCCGGGAGTGCCCGGGCGGTTCATCAAATGGTCGGGCATCGTCGTACGCCGGGTGGTCATGGACAAGAACCGGTCGCTGGAGGGCCGTGGCCTCGCCGCACTGGCGGAGGCGCAGGGAAAGCACGTCGCGGACGTGATGCTCGACCTGGCGCTCGAGGAAAAGCTCGAGACCGAGTTTCAGCTGCTGACCCGATCACCCGAGGAGGACGTCGCGCTCGCCGAGTTCGTGAAGACCGGCCACGCCGTGCCTTCCCAGTCGGATGCCGGGGCCCACCTCAACACGAATTTCTGCACCGCCGGCGAGTCTAGTTACGTCCTCGGTCAGTGGGTACGAGAACGGCAACTGCTGAGTCTCGAAGACGCCATCCGTCGTTACACGTTCCAGCCGGCCCGCATCATGGGGTTGCATGACCGGGGCCTGGTGAGGGAGGGGCTGGCGGCCGACCTCATGGTCTTCGACCTCGCGCGCATCGGCGTGAAAGAGGACGAGATCTCGTACGATGGGCCGAACGGCGCGCCCCGGCGGGTGCAGGGCGCGGAAGGCGTGGAGTACGTCATCGTCGGCGGCCAGGTGGTGCTGGACCACGGCAAGCATTCCGGAGCGCTGCCCGGTCGCGTCCTCCGCGCCGCGCGGCGGGGCTGAAGGGTAGGCTTCATCCAGCCTGTCCGTCGAGGTGCGGCGTACCCTCCTCACGGTTCCACAGCCGAAGCATGTGACGCTGCGGGCCGGCCTCGGTGTCGGCGAACGCGGTGCGGCTGTGGGCGAACTGGCGGTTGTCGAGGTACTGGAGCTGTCCCGTCTCGATGCGAAACTCGACCCAGTTGTTCGGGTCGTCCACGATGGCTCGCATGGCGGCCAGCGCCTCCCGTCCCTCGTCATCGAGCGTCTCTCCCGCCAGCGTGTAGCCGCTCAGGATGTAATCCGCGTAATAACGGGCCGTGAGCGTGCGGCCGTCGTGGTGGTACACCGGATGCCTGGAGAACCGCTCCTCGTCGGGGCCGTGCTCGGCCTGCCGGTCCCAGGGGAACGAGCGATAGAGCCGGGCCAGCAGATCGCGATGGCGGCGGCGCATCTCGTTGTGCGCCCTCGCCAGACTGACGAACCGGCTGATTCCACCCTCGCGAGCGGACTGCAGGCAGAACAGACCGACGAACGCCGGGGGCATCCAGAGCCACCCGCCGTCGGTATGGAAGGGCTGGCCGAGGTTGGTCACGGAGCGCCGCACCCCGTAGCCCAACGCCTGGCCCGAGTCCTTCACGTCGTACAGGCGCGTGCCGTCCCACTTCTGGGCGACGACCTGCCCGAGCATCCTGGCCAGCAGCCAGCCGATCGCCCGGTTCTCGGTCTGGCTGTAGCGCTCGACCGGGAAGCGGTCCACCACGGCGAGGCCGATCTGGTGCTGAAGCTTGGTGCGCACGCGCGCCATGACCTGGGCGCACCCCTCGAGCGAGAATGCCTCGGGAGCCAGCTCCTCGATGGGCCGCGAGGTGGCGCGCACGAACGCCGCGACTTCATCGAGTTCGGCGATGCAGGCGTCAGGGAGGGGGAGGAGCCACGCCTCGGGCAACAGGCTCTCGCGTGACCAAGCCTTGTCGCCCTCGACATCGCCGGCGGGGATGTGGACAGCCGCCTCCTCTCCAGCCATAGCCGACGCACCTTTCGCGCGGAGGAATCGGAGTGTAGCATACGTGGCTTGGCGGGTATCCGTCGTGAGGAGAGGAGCACCGGACGTCGATGACTCTCACCGACCGCGTCGCCATCGTCACCGGAGCCGGGCAGGGCATCGGGAAGGCGACCGCGCTGGCGCTGGCGCAGGCCGGCGCTCACGTCGCGGCGGTCGACATCGATCACGCGGCCGCCGAGAAGACCGCGACCGCCATCACCGCGCTCGGGCGCCGGAGCCTGGCGTTGGGGACCGACGTCGGCGATCTCGCCGGCATCGACAAGATGGTTCGCCGGGTCGCCGAGGCCTTCGACCGGATCGACGTCCTGGTGAACAATGCGGGCGTCACGCGCCGCGCCTACATCATGGATCTCACCGAGGACGACTGGGAACGCATCATGCGCGTCAATGGCAAGGGCGTCTTCTTCTGCCTGCAGCGGGTGGCGCGCGAGATGATCCCCCGCCGGAGCGGTGTGATCGTCAACGTCGCCTCCATCGCCGGCAAGGGTTACGCGGGCGCGTCGAACGCCATCTACGCCGCCAGCAAGGCTGCCGTGATCGGCCTCACCCGCATGGCCGCGCTTCAGCTCGCCCGTCACAACATCAACGTCAACGCCATCTGTCCGGGCACCACCGTGACCGCTCTCTCGGACGGTAACCTGAGATCCCGCGCCCGCGAGGAGGGCGTCACCGTCGAAGAGATGGAGCGCCGGCGGAACTCCGTGATTCCGCTCGGGCGTCCCAACGACCCCGAGGACGTCGCCGCGCTGGCGGTCTTCCTGGCCTCCCCGGGCGCGCGAAACATCACCGGGCAGTCGTTCAACGTCGACGGTGGGGTCATCTTCGACTGATGCGCGCCGCGTGATGGCGGGCGACACCGGCTCCGCGGCGTACGTCGACCCGAACACGCTGCTCGAGGAGCATGCCCGCCGGCGCCCCGACAAGATCTTCGTCGAGAGCCCCGACCAGGGCTCGCGGGTCACCTTCGGCGAGTTCGAGGCGCTGAGCCGGCGCTTCGCCAACTTCCTGGCCGGCGAAGGCGTGGGCCACGGCGACCGGGTCTCGGTGCTCTCCGACAACGCGATCGAAGCGCTGGTCGTCTTCTGGGGCGCGCTCCGCGCCGGCGTGATCGTGAACCCGATCAACGTCGAGATCCAGGACAAGCACGTGAGCCGGATCCTCCACGAGGTGGCGCCGAAGCTCGTCTTCGGGAGCCGGGAGCTGCCGGGCGACCCGCGGGGGCTCCTGCCCCCCGGCCCGTCCTGGATCCCGTTCGGAGCCTGGAACGCGCCGAGCCCCCCGGCCGGCGACCTCTTCCTGCGTCTCCGCGCCGCGTCGGACGCGCCGGTGGCGGGGCGCCCCGCGCGGAGCGGCTGGTCGTGCATCGATTACACCTCGGGCACGACCGACACGCCGAAGGGGGCCATCTGGACCCACGAGGCGTACTACGCCATGAGCGAGTCCAGCATCGATCGCCTCCAGCTCACCGAGGCCGACACGATCCTCGACTACCGCCACTTCAGCTGGTCCTCGCCGCAGATCCTCTCCATCGGGCCGACCATGCAGACGGGCGCCACGCTCGTGCTGGCGCGGAAGTTCTCGCAGGCGCGGTTCTTCGACTGGGTGCGCGAGTACGGAGTCACCGTCGCCGTCGGCATCCCCACCGTCATCAACATGCTCCTCGCGCGGCCGGTGGCGGTGACCGCGGCCGGCCTGCCCAAGCTCCGCTTCATGACCTCCAGCACGGCGCCCCTCTCGGTCGAGCGGCACGTGGAGTTCGAGAAGACCTACGGCATCCCCATCGTCCAGCTCGCCGGCGGCACCGAGACGGGCTTCATGTGCGGCAACTCTCCGGACCGGCGCAAGCTCGGCTCCATCGGCCGGCCCACCCTCAACATGCGCGTGCGCCTCCTCGACGAGGCGGGGCACGAGGTGCCACCCGGCCAGGAGGGCGAGATGGTCGTCAGCGGTCGCCAGATGGCCTCGGCCTACTGGCAGGGGCCGGACCACCTCGCGCCGATCCCCCAGGACGGCTTCCGGAACGGCGACCTGGCCCGGCGGGACGAGGACGGCTACGTCTACATCACCGGGCGCAAGAAGGACATCATCATCAAGGGGGGCGTCAACATCGCCGCGCTCGAGATCACGAACTGTCTGCTCGAGCACCCCGACGTGGCCGAGGCGGCCACGCTCGGTGTGCGGGACGGGATCTACGGTGAGCTTCCGGTGGGCTTCGTCGCGCCCCGGCCCGGGCGGAGCCCTCGGGAAGCCTCGCTACTCCAACACCTCCGGGCGAAGCTCGTGGACTTCAAGGTGCCGACCGCCGTCGTCGTTCTCGACACCATCCCCAAGAACGCCAACGGCAAGATCGACCGGAACGCGCTGGCGGCACTCTGGGAGCGGCGGACCGGACGCTCGGCGTGAGCGCGCCCGGCTCCCGGCTGGTGTCGGGCGTCCGCGGCGCGATCCGCGCCGTGCTGGGGACCCTCATCCTGGTCGGCGTGGTGATCAACTTCGCCAACGTGGTCGGCCGCTACGTCTTTCTCAAGCCGATCATCTGGGCCGAGGAGGTCCTCGTCTTCATCATGATCTGGGGCGTCATGCTGGGGGCGACGCTGGTGACCTGGGAGAACCAGCACCTCCGGATGGACGCCGTCTACCACCTGACGCCGCCGCGGGTGCGCCGCTGGCTGAACCTCCTTTCCACGCTGGCCTTCCTGCTGGCCGGTGTGTTCCTGCTCGTGCAGTCGGCGCGGGTCGTCGCCCTGGTTGCGGGCACCGGACAGCGGAGCGTGGTGGCCGAGATCCCGATGGTGATCCCCTACGGCGCCCTGCCGGTGAGCTTCGGGGTGATGGTGATCGTGCTGGTGTGGCGATTCCGGACGTTCGTGCGCGGGGAGCTGTGAGTGGGGTGGGCCCTCGCGCTGATCCCGTTCACGCTGCTCGCCCTGGGTCTCCCGATCTTCGTCATCCTGCTCGTCACGGTGATCGTGCTGCTGGCCTTCTTCATGAACGTGCCTTTCACGGTGGTGCCCCAGACCATGTTCGGCAGCATCGACAAGTTTGCGCTCCTCGCCGTGCCGTTCTTCATCTTCGCCGGCGAGGTGATGGGCAAGGGCGGGATCTCCGAGCGGCTGATCCGCTGGGTCCAGTCGATGTTCGGCGGCCTGCGGGGAACCCTGGCCCTCACCACCGTGGGGACCTGCGAGTTCTTCGGCGCCATCTCGGGGTCGAGCCCGGCCACGGTGGCCTCGGTGGGGCGGCTCATGTATCCGGCGCTCCGCGCCGCCGGCTACGAGGAGAAGTTCGCGCTGGGGCTCGTGACCTCGTCGGGCGCCATCGCCAGCATCATCCCACCCAGCATCCTCATGATCCTCTACGGGGCCGCCGCCGAGCAATCGGTGGCCGCCCTGTTCATCGGCGGTGTCTTTCCCGGGCTCCTCATCGGCGTGCTCACCGCGATCTACATCGTCTTCTACGTCCGCGGCCGGGCCCTCGAGCGGACGGAGGGCTTTCGCTGGGGAACGTTCTGGCGGAGCACGCGCGAGGGCCTGGGGGCGCTGGGCGCCCCGGTGGTGATTCTGGGGAGCATCTACACGGGCGTCTGCACGCCCACCGAGGCGGCGGGGATCGCCGGCGTCTACGGCATCGTCGTCACCCGCTACGTCTACCGCGACATCACCTGGGCGCGTCTGTGGGACATCGCGGTCAGCTCGGTGGTCCTGACGGCGCAGATCATGATCATCGTGGCCGCCTCCGGCGCGTTTGCGTGGCTGCTCACCATCAGCGGCGTCCCCCAGACCGTCGTCGGCGTCATCCAGGGGCTGGAGGTGCCGCCGTGGCTCATGCTGGTGGTCATCAACGTGTTCCTCCTGAGCGTGGGATGCCTGATCGATCCGACGTCGGCCACACTCATCCTGACGCCGCTGCTCGTCCCCATCGTGAGGACGATCGGCGTCGACCTCATCCACTTCGGCATCATCCTGACCGTCAACCTGTCCATCGGCATGTTCACGCCGCCGTTCGGGCTCAACATCTTCGTGAGCCAAGCGCTCTTCAAGGCTTCCCTGACCCGGATCGCCCGCGGCCTCGTCCCGTTCATCGTGATCCAGGTGGCGGCGCTCATGATAATTACCTACGTGCCCTGGCTGTCGCTCTACTTGACGCGCTTCGTGCGCTGACTCGCAGGGCGAGCCGCAGCACGGCCGGGGGCTGGGGCCCCCGCGTGCGAGGCGAGCGAATATACAAGGAGGACCAAATGACGCTCAGACGATTGGCACGGCGGAGCGGGACGGCGCTGGCGGCGGCCGGCGCCGCGCTGGCGCTGGCAGTGGCGCCGGCGGCCGCCCAGACCTACACGCTCAAGATCGGCAACGCCACCATCAACGACGTGCAGCACGAGTGGCAGAAGCGCTGGGGCGCCCGCGTCGAGAAGCGGGCGGGCGGGCGGATCAAGGTCGAGATCTATCCGGCCAGCCAGATCGGCTCGATCCCGCGCATGATCGAGGGGCTCCAGCTCGGCACCATCGAGGCGTGGATCGGGCCGCCCGAGTTCGTCGTCGGCCACGACGTGCGCTTCCAGGCCCTGGGGGCGCCCGGCATCTTCGCCGACATGGAGCACACGTACCGGGCGCTGGCCGACCCGAAGTTCCGGGACACCGTCCTGTCCCTGGGCGAGAGCAAGGGCATGAAAGGGGTCTCGATCATCGTGTACGGACCCACGTCGTACGCGACGCGCAAGCCCATCCGCAAGCTCGACGACTTCAGGGGGCTCAAGATCCGCGTGTTCGCGTCACCGATGCAGACGCTGGCGCTGGCCCGGCTGGGCGCCACGGCGGCGCCGATGCCCCTCGACGAGGTCTTTCCGGCCCTCCAGCGGGGCGCCATCGACGGTAACCGAACCGGCATCACCATCTTCACGACGTTCAAGTACTACGACATTCTCAAGACGGTGACCGAGACCCACGATGCCATGGTCACCTCCATCGCCATGGTGTCCAAGCTCTGGTACGACAAGCTCCCCCCCGATCTGCAGAAGGTCCTGGTGGAGGAAGGCGAGGCCGTGCAGAAGGAGCTCTTCGACTGGACCGTCGACTTCAACAACAAGGGCCGCCAGACCTGGACGGACAAGGGCGGAGAGCTGATCAAGCTCCCGGCGGCCGACCAGGCCGAGATGATCAAGCGCCTGTCCACCGTGGGGGGCGAGGTCGTGGCCTCGCAGCCCCGCCTGAAGGAGGTCTACGACCTCATGGTGCAGACGGCCAAGGCCAAGCGGTAGGGGAGGATTTCCTCGTGGAAGATTCCAGCACTCTGGCGCCCCATGACTTGAGAGAGTGGATCATCCGGGTCGAAGCGATCGGACAGTTGAAGCGCATCACGGCCGAGGTCGACCGGGACGAGGAAATGGGCGCCATCACCTACATGGCGCACCAGTCCCTCGGCGCCCCCGCGCTGCTGTTCGAGCGAATCAGGGAGTGCCCGCCGGGATTCGGCGCGCTCTGGAACCTCATCGGCTCCAGTCCCGATCGGTTCGCGATCGCGGTCGGGGAGCCGACCGGGCTCGGCGTCATGGAGCTGATCGAGCGGTGCCGGACGAAGCTGGGCCGGGGCCTCCCGCCGGTCATGGTCGACGGGTCGGGCGCGCCCGTGAACGCCCACCACCAATACGGCGGCGACGTCGACGTCACGGTGTTCCCGGCCGCGCGCCACTGGGCCGGCGACGGGGGCCGCTACATCGGCACGGCCGACGCCATCATCACCCGACATCCCGACGAGGGCTGGCTCAACGTCGGGTGCTACCGGCAGATGGTGCAGGATCGCAATCACGTCGGCCTCTATCTCTCGCCCGGCAAGGATGCGCGCCTCCACATCGAGCGATACTGGAGCCGCAACGAGCCCTGCGAAGTGGTAGCGGTCTGGGGCGTCGATCCCGCCATGTTCGTGGCGGCCTCGCTGGGGTTCTCCAAGACGCTCTCGGAGCTCGAGTTCATCGGCGGGATCAAGGGTGTCCCCGTCGAGCTCGTCAAGGGCCAGGCGGGCAGCGTGCCCTATCCGGCCCACGCCGAGATCGTGGTGGAGGGCGTGATTCAGCCCAACGCCATGAAGCTGGAGGGGCCGTTCGGGGAATTCACCGGCTACTACGGCCGGCCCGAGGATCTGGCCTTTCTCATGGAGGTGAAGGCCGTCCACCATCGCGCCGACCCGATCCTGACCCACGCGCTGATGGCCGATTATCCAGCCAACGAGACGAGCCTGCTCTACTCGATCGCGCGGGCGGCCAAGATCTGGAACGACCTCGACAAGCTGGGGGTCCCGGGCATCCGCGGCGTCTACTGCCATCCGGCCGCCGCCGGCGGCTGGGGGCTGACGGTGGTGTCGCTCGAGCAGCGCTACGCGGGCCACGCGCCGCAGGCCCTCGCGTTAGCCGCCCAGGTTCCCGGGGGCGCCTACTACGCGAAGTGGATCATCGCCGTCGACGAGGACGTCGATCCTTCGAACATGAACCAGGTGCTGTGGGCCATGGCCACCCGCTGCAATCCCGTGGAGGACATCGACATCCTGCGACAGACCTGGTCGACCTGGCTCGACCCGACCCAGAACCCGCCGGAGGAGCGCCCCTACGGGTCGAAGGCGCTGATCAATGCGTGCATGGAGCATCGGTACATCAAGCAGTTCTCCAAGCGGACCAAGGTGCGTCGATCCGTCTACGAGTCCGTCGCGAGGCGGTGGGCGGAGCTCGGCTTCACGACGACGCCGCCGAAGCTCTGGGCGCTCGACGACTGATCGCCTCTCGCGCGATCGGCACCTCGTTGATCTCGACGCCCTCCAGGGCGAGCGCATCGGCGACGGCGTTGGCGATGGCCGCCGGAGGAGGGCCCGCCGATCCCTCCCCTGTCCCCTTGAGGCCAAGCGGATTCAGCGGCGACGGGGAATCGCGTCCGGCGACCTCGATCGACGGCACCGCGTCGGCCCGCGGGAGCCCGTAGTCCATGAGGGTCGCGGTCAGGAGCTGGCCCCGCTCGTCGTAGCAGATCCCCTCGGAGAGGGCGGCGCCGAGCCCCTGAGCCACCCCCCCTTGCGTCTGCCCCTCCACGAGTCGCGGGTTGATCTCACGCCCGGCGTCGTGCACGACGTGGTACTCGAGCACCTTCACCGCTCCCGTCTCACGATCGACCTCGACGATCGCCGTGTGGACGCCCGACGCCCACGTCACGCTCGCGGGCGAGAAGTAGCGCGTCGCGCCGAGCCCCGGCTCGCCGAGCTCGCGAACGAGGTCGGGCCGAAGGGCCAGCGTGGCGAGCGCGCCGAGCGTGAACCCACGGTCGGGAGCTCCCTTGACCTCCGCGCGCCCGCCGGTGACGACGATGTCTCGAGGACTGCATTCGAGGGCGCGGGCCGCCAGGCGCGCGGCCTTGTCCCGCACCGCCTCCGCGGCCTCGGCCACGGCGTTGCCGACGATCACCGCGATCCGGCTCGCGTAGGTCCCGGAGCCGAACGGGAACCGCGCGGTGTCGCCACCGCTCACGACCACGGCGTCCAGGGCCACCCCCAGGCGGTCGGCGCACACCTGGGCCAGGATCGTCTCGTGTCCCTGGCCCTGGCTGGGGGCGCCGACGGCCACGCCCACCCGCCCGTCCGGCTCCACCACGACTGCTGCCCCCTCGTGCGGGCCGATGGCCGTGCCTTCGTTGTACGTGGCCAGACCGAAGCCGAGCAGCCGTCCCTGCTCCCGCGCCGCCCGCTGGCGCTCGCGGAACTTCCGGTACCCCGAGCGCTCGATAGCCTCGTCGAGCAGCGCCGGGTAATCGCCCGAGTCGTAGATGATCGGCATGCCGTCACGATAGGGAATCGCGCGGTCGAAGGGTAGCGCCTCGGGCGGCAGGAGGTTCCGGCGGCGAACTTCGACGGCGTCCAGGTCCAGCGAACGGGCGGCGATGTCGATGAGCCGCTCCACGACGAACGTGGCATGCGGCCGCCCCGCGCCGCGGTACGGCGCGCTCGGCGCCTTGTGGGTGACGACGAGGCGGCCGCGGCAGTGGAACGCGGCGAGCCGGTAGAGCCCCGGGAGGTGGGTGGCCGTGACGTTCGCCACCACGGCGCCGCGGGGCAGGTAGGCGCCCCCGTCGACGAGGAAGTCGTCGACGAGAGCGAGGAACGAGCCGTCACGGCTGAGGGCCAGCGTCGCGTCGTGGATTTGATCCGCCGCGTGCGTGGTGCCGAGGAAGCTTTCTCCCCGGGTCTCCGTCCAGCGGATGGGCCGGCCAAGCCGCCGGGCCAGGGTCGCCGCGATCAGCTCCTCGGGGTACACGGCCCCCTTCGAGCCGAAGCCGCCGCCGACGTCGGGAGCGGTGACACGCACGGCCTCGGCCGCGAGCCCCAGAGCGTCGGCGACGCGCTGCCTCACCACATAGGGAATCTGGGCGCTGGACCAGAGGTGGAGCGTGCCGGTGGCGGCGTCCCAGCGGGCCGCCACCGCTCTCGGCTCGAGCGCCGTCGCGCTCATCCTCCCGAAGCGGAAACGCCGGGTGACAACCAGGTCGGCGCCCTTGAGCGCCGCCTCCACGTCGCCGAACGTGAGCCCCACCGTCGCCGCGACATTGGTGCCCCAGGCGTCGTGGACGCGCGGCGCACCCGGCGCGGTCGCCCGCTCGGGATCGACGGCGGCCGCGAGGGGCTCATACTCGACCGCGACGGCCGCGGCGCCATCGGCCGCTACATACGGACTGGTGCCCACGACGACAGCCAGCGGCTCTCCGGCGAACCTCACGACACCGTCGGCGAGCGCCGACTGGCGGTAGTCCTTGAGGTTGACGGCGGCCACGACGGGGGGCGGCAAGGCACCCCGAAGCTCGGGCAGATCGTCGAGGGTGAATACGCCGAGGACGCCTCCCAGGCTGGTCGCCCGTGAGCTGTCAACCGTCCCCACTCTGGCGTGAGCATGCACACTTCGCACGAGGGCGAGGTGGAGCGCATGCTCGAAGCCGAGGTCGTCGACGTAGCGGCCGCGCCCGGTGAGGAATCGATGATCTTCCGTGCGTCGGACCGACGCGCCGATCATCCCTACCCCTGACCCTTCACGCGCCCAGAGCGCGCGCGCGTCGGTCGGGAGTGCATTGCCGCGCCAGGCAACGTGATGTCCTGAGGATAGTCTTCCGGCAGCCCGAGCGCGCGGATCTCGTCGGCGAAGCCGAGCCGCCGGTAGTGCTCCATGGTGCGCGAGGTCGTGGCATTCGCCTTGGGAAAGTCCGGAGGCCCCGGGTCCTCCTCGAGCAGGACGCAGGGCACGCCGCGGCGCCCGAGCTCGATGGCGAGGATCAGGCCGGCCGGGCCGCCCCCGACGATCACGACGCAGGTCAACGAGGTCTAGTGCCGTTCCAACTATTCGCGCCTAGGAAGGCACCGTGTACGTCGTTCGTGGACAGATTTAGTATCAACAAGTTGGAACGGCACTAGGAGGGCGGCGCGGTAATCCGATAGCGACCGGCGTCGTCGCGCTCGAGCACATCGGCGGCCCGCACCTCGCCCCAGGCGCGCAGGAAGTCCCGCCAGGGCGCCTCCATGTGGGCCTCGACCAGCTCGCCGAAGTGGCGCGGGCGGTCCCGCAGCTCGGCCACCAGGGCGCGGGCCAGCGGGCTCAGCGGTAGTCCTCCAGCCGCACCGCATCCTTCGCGAAGTAGCGGAGCCGCTCGTAGTGCGAGCGCGGCACCCCTTCGGGGATGGTGGCGTCGATACCGAGCTTGGCGGTGGTGGGCAGGCCGCCCTTGCCGAGGAGGCCGGCCCGCACGCTGGGGTCGATGTGCTTGCCGCGGCCGCCCGGCACGATGAGCACGTCACGATCGGCCTGGACCCGGAAGGTCACGGCCCAGTCCAGCTCGTCGGGATTGTAGATGTCGATGTCGTCGTCGGTGACGATGGCCAGCTTCACCTCGGCGACCGACAGCAGCGCCAGGAGCGCGTTCATGCCCTCGCCGGGACGCTTCCTGATCGACGCGATCAGGGTCCAGTAGCAGCAGCTGCCGACGGGCGCGCGGATGGCCACCGGCTCGACGCTGGCCACGCGCAGCGCCTGCAGGCCCGCCGCCTCGATCACCGGCGCCGCCAGCCAGTCGTTCTCCCACGGCATCTGCAGCACGTAGAAGATCGGATCGCGGCGGTGGGTGATGGCCCGCACACGGAAGATGGGGTTCCACTTGACCTCGCCGGTGATGTGGCTGAACTCGCCGAACGGCCCCTCGTCCGCCGTCCAGCCGATGGGGAGCAGCTCGCCCTCCAGCACCAGCTCGGCCTGGGCAGGGACCTCGAGGTCCACCGTCCGGCAGCGCACCAGCTCGACCGGCGCCCCCTGGAGGCCACCGGCGATCGCGAACTCGTCCACGGCGATGGGCGCCTTGTACGAGGCCGCCAGCAGCTCGAAGGGGTGCACGCCGACGGCTACGGCGATCTCGAGCGGCCGCCCCTGGTCGAGCGCGCGCTGGTAGTAGACCCGCATATCGGACGAGGAGACGAGGTCGATGCCGGTCTCGCGCGGCGTCCGGTACATCATCCGGTACGAGCCGACGTTGCGGCCGTACTCGGGATCCTTGGCGACGACGAGGGTGCCGGAGATGTAGGGCCCGCCGTCCTTGACGTGCATCATGGGCAGGGGCAGGCGCGTGAGGTCGGCTTCCTCCCCGGTCCACACGACCTCCTGACACGGGGCTCGGTCGACGAGGTGGGCCTCGATCGGCCGCCGGATGCCCTCTTCGAAGCGGGTGGCGATGGCGTGCTCGGGACAGCCCAGGGCCAGCGCCAGTCGCCGCCGCGTCGAGAGCAAGGCGCCGACGGCGCGCCACTCGGGATAGCCCGCGACCTGCTCGAAGAGCGTCGCCTGGGGCGCCTGGGCCATCAGCGCGGACAGGTGCCGGGGATCGACGGCCTTGGGCAGACGCAGGAGCTCGCCCGCGTCCTCGAGATCCCGGAGAAACTCGCGGAACCCGGTGCTCATCGCCCGGAGTCTATCACTCCTGCGGCGGGTGCTCGCCTCCCTCACGGCAAATCCCCCGGCCCGCGGTCCACCCTCGCCGTGTAGGCGCGGAGCAGGCGCGCGCGGTCGAAGGCGGGCAGTTCGTCGATCCAGGCCCAGGCGAGAATGGCCAGCGTCGTCTGCAGGCGCGGGTACGGAGTGACGAGGAGCTTGACGTGGCCCCACTTGGAGCGGGGGAAGGTCGCGTAGACCTCGCGGAGCTGCGCGACCAGATCCGGGCACGGCCGCGCGCAGTTGTAGAGGATGACGAGCCCGCCGTGCCGATTTTCACGCGCAAGCTGGGCCTCCGTGCCGCGAGCAGGATGTCCGGCGTACCTTGACGCGTATGCACGATTGATGCATACTCGCGCAGATGCGGACGACGCTCAACATCGATGACCGCCTGCTCGAGCACGCACGCCGCCTGAGCGGCATCCGCGAGAAGACCGCGCTGGTCCGGGCGGGTCTCGAGGCTCTGATCGGCCGCGAGAGCGCCCAGCGCCTGGCCGCGCTCGGAGGGACCGAGACGTCGCTGGGCCGGATCCCGCGGCGACGGTCGCGGCGCCCGGGCCGCGCGGCGTGACGCTCGTCGATACCTCCGTCTGGGTCGACCACTTCCGGCGCGGCGACGACACACTGGCGGCCCTCCTCACCGAGGCCGGCGTCCATTGCCATCCCTTCATTATCGGCGAGCTGGCGTGCGGCCGGCTCAGGCAACGCCAGGCGATCCTGGCGCTTCTCGCGAACCTCCCTCAGCTCCCCGTCGCCGAACACGAGGAGGTGCTGGCGTTCGTGGAGAGGCACCAGCTCATGGGCTCGCGGATCGGCTGGATCGACGCCCACCTGCTGGCGGCCGCGAGGCTGACGGGAATTCCGCTCTGGACGAGGGACAAGGGACTTCGCACCGTCGCGCGCCGGCTCGGCGTGGCCGCTGAGCCCCCTGGCAATAGAGCCGGCAGGCCGTCTCCTGGTCGCCCGTGAGGTTGCTCGTCTCGCCGTAAAGACGAGACGTCCGGCGCAGGGTCGTGGACAGCATCAGGCCCTTGCACAAGCGCCGGCGCCAGCCTAATAGCTTCACCTGCCGAGCACGAGGTCCTCCGGATGCCGTACTATGCATGACGCTCGGGTACCCCCGGCCAGAAGGAGGAGCGCCGTGAAAGCAGCCGCAGTCGTGGCCGACATTCTCAAGCGCGAGGGCGTGCAGTG
>DASYUQ010000146.1 GCA_036001065.1 Candidatus Methylomirabilota bacterium | reverse complement strand
GGCTGCCGCCAGCGTCTTGGGCTTGATCGCGCTTGCGCTGTTCGCCCCGCTGATTGCGCCGCAGAATCCCTATGATCTGATGCAACTGAGCATCATGGACAATCTGATGGCGCCGGGCTCGCGCGGGCTCGGTGGCCAACTGCATCTGCTCGGGACCGACGAGCAGGGCAGGGACCTGTTGTCCGCCATTCTGTACGGGCTGCGGCTTTCGCTGTTCGTCAGCTTTACCGCCACGGCCTGCGCCTTGCTGTTTGGCACCAGCATCGGCGTCATCGCCGCCTATTTCGGCGGCCGCATCGACGCGACGCTGATGCGGCTGGTCGATCTGCAATTGTCATTTCCCGCCATTCTGATTGCCTTGATTCTGCTGGCGCTGCTCGGCAAGGGCGTCGACAAGGTGGTCATTGCGCTCGTCTCGGTGCAATGGGCCTATTACGCCCGCACCATCCGCGGTTCGGCGCTGGTCGAGCGCCGTCGCGAATATATCGATGCCGCGCGCTGTCTGGCGCTGTCACAATCGCGCATCGTGTTTCGCCATCTCTTGCCCAATGCGTTTCCGCCGCTGATCGTGGTTGCGACCGTACAGATGGCCCATGCCATCTCGCTGGAGGCGACCTTGTCGTTTTTGGGCGTCGGCGTGCCGATCACCGAGCCGTCGCTCGGCCTGCTGATCGCCAACGGCTATGGCTACATGCTCTCGGGCAAATACTGGATCGCATTCTATCCGGGCATTGCGCTCCTACTGGTCATCTTCGCCATCAATCTCGTCGGCGATCGGCTGCGCGACGTGATGAACCCGCGGCTGAAACGATAAAGTCCGTGGCGGCGCCCGTACTCGCACTAACCGATCTGAAGACGCATTACTTCACGCGTGCGGGCGTGATCAGAGCCGTCGACGGTGTCAGCTTGATGCTCAATCGAGGCGAGGTGCTGGGGCTAGTCGGCGAATCTGGCTGCGGCAAGACGGTCACCGGCCTTTCCATTCTCGGCTTGATCGATCCGCCCGGCCGCATCGTTGGCGGCTCGATCCGCCTTGCCGGCGAGGAATTGGTCGGCCGTTCCGATGACGATCTGCGCCGCTATCGCGGCGTGAAAATGGCGATGGTGTTTCAGGACCCGATGAGCACGCTCACGCCGGTATTGCGCATCGACACGCAGATGATCGAGGCGATCACCGCACATGAGCGCGTGTCGAACGCTGCGGCGCGGGCGCGGGCGCGCGCCGGATTGGCCGCGGTCGGCATTGGTGCGCCGGAGGAATGGCTCAAGGCCTATCCGCACCAATTGTCGGGCGGCATGCGCCAGCGCGTCGCGATTGCGATCGCGCTGTTGCACCGTCCGCCGCTCTTGATCGCCGACGAGCCTACGACCGCGCTCGACGTGACGATCCAGGCGCAGATCCTCGAGCTCATGAAGGACCTGTCGCGCCGGCTCGGCGCCGCCATGCTGATCATCACCCACAACCTCGGGGTGGTGGCGCGCTACGCCGATCGCGTGAACGTCATGTATGCCGGCCGCATCATCGAGCGGGGAACGGCGCGCGAGCTGTACGCCAACCCGCGCCATCCGTACACGCTGGGCCTGCTCCACTCGGTGCCGCGGCTCGACGAGCCCCGGCGCGAGCGGCTGGCGCCGATCGAAGGCCAGCCGCCGGACCTCACGCGGTTGCCGCCGGGCTGCGCCTTCGCGCCCCGCTGCGCCTTTCGGATCGAGCGCTGTCTGGCCGAGGCGCCCCCGCTCCGGGCGATCGGGGCGAACGGCCACGTCGCCGCCTGCTGGGAGGCCGAGCGGGTGGAGAGGCGGGTGGCGTGACCGGCGACGTCCTGCTGGAGGTCCGCAACCTGGTCAAGCACTTCACCGTCGGGGCCGGGCTGTTCGGGAGGACGCGTGGCGTGGTGCGGGCGGTGGACGGCGTGAGCTTCGTGATCCGGCGCGGCGAGACGCTGGGTCTGGTCGGCGAGTCGGGGTGCGGCAAGACGACGACGGGGCGGTGTATCCTCCAGCTGGAGCGGCCGACCAGCGGCGAGGTCGTCTTCGAGGGGCGCGATCTGACCACGCTCGACGAGGCTGAGCTGCGCCCCTTCCGGCGCAAGATCCAGGTGATCTTCCAGGACCCCTACAGCTCGCTCAATCCGCGCATGACGGTCGGGCAGATCATCGCCGAGCCCCTGGCGGTGCACGGGATCGTCCCCAACGCCGACCGCCGCCGAGAGCGGGTCCACGAGCTCCTGGTGCGGGTGGGGCTCCTGCCCCAGCACGCCGACCGCTACCCGCACCAGATGTCGGGCGGCCAGCGCCAGCGCGTGGGCATCGCGCGGGCCCTGGCCATGGAACCCGCGCTCATCATCTGCGACGAGCCGGTGTCGGCGCTGGACGTCTCGATCCAGGCGCAAATCATCAACCTGCTCGAGGATCTGCAGGCGGAGCTGGGGCTCACCTATCTCTTCATCGCCCACGACCTCAGCGTGGTCCGGCACATCTCCGATCGGGTGGCCGTCATGTATCTCGGCAAGATCGCGGAGATCACCGACCGCAAGTCCCTCTACGACGACGCCCAGCATCCGTACACCAAGGCGCTCCTGGCCGCCGTGCCGATCCCCGATCCCGAGCTGGAGGCGCGGCGGGAGCGTGTGGTGCTGGCGGGCGAGGTCCCGAGCCCCCTCAACCCTCCCGCGGGATGCGTCTTCCACCCTCGCTGCCCCATCGCCATCGCCCGCTGCCGCGCGGAGGTGCCCTCGCTCCGGGAGGTCAAGCCCGGGCACTGGGCGGCTTGCATCCTCGCTTGACAGCGCGCCGGCCACCCTTTAACGTGGCGAAACCTTTGGGGTGGTGAAACCTTTCGCGACCGTCGCGGTTTTCCCATTGTGAGAGTATGGAGGTGACTGATGCGTCGCGTCACGACACTCTTCGCCCTGGTCCTTGTCGCCGCGCTGGCCGTCCCGGCGACAGCGCAGGAGAAGCCGCGCCACGGTGGTGAACTCGTCTTCCCCGTGCCTTCGGAACCGCCGTCCTATGACGGGCACCGCGAGGAGACCTTTGGCCTGATCCATCCCTTCGCGCCCTTCTACAACACGCTGCTCCGGGTCGATCCCAACGACCCCTCCGGCACCAAGCCGGTGCCCAGCCTCGCCGAGAGCTGGACGATCGCCAAGGACGGTCTGACCTACACCTTCAAGCTCCGCCGCGGAGTGAAGTTCCACGACGGGAGCGAGATGACGTCCAAAGACGTCAAGGCCTCCTACGACAAGATCATCTCCCCACCGGCCGGGGTGGGCTCGACCCGCCAGGGCCAGTACGCCGTGGTCGAGGCCGTCGAGGCGCCTGACCCCTACACCGTCCGCTTCCGCCTCAAGTGGCCCTCGGGCGCCTTCCTGACCTCCTTGGCCTCCCCCTGGAACTTCATCTACAAGGCCGACATCCTGGCCAAGGACATGCACTGGTACGAGAAGAACATCATGGGGACCGGGCCCTTCATCTTCGTCGAGCACGTCAGGGGCTCCCACGTGGTCGGCAAGAAGAACCCCACCTACTGGGACAAGGGCAAGCCGTACCTCGACGGCTTCCGAGCCCTGTTCGTGCGCGACACGGCGGCCCAGGTGTCCCTGATCCGGGGCGAGCGCGCCCACATTCAGTTCCGCGGGTTCGCGCCCAAGGATCGGGACAACCTGAAAGCCGCGCTCGGCGACAAGATCACGGTTCAGGAAAGCCCGTGGGACTGCATCCTGCTGGTGGCGATCAACCACGAGAAGAAGCCCTTCGACGACAAGCGCGTGCGCCGAGCGCTGACGCTCGCCCTGGACCGGTATGAAGGCTCGAAGGCCCTGTCGCAGATCGCGATCGTGAAGGAAGTGGCGGGCGTCGTGGTGCCCGGCACGCCGTTCGCGACGCCGCCCGACGAGCTCGCCAAGCTCGCCGGCTACTGGCGCGACATCACCAAGTCGCGCGAGGAGGCCAAGCGTCTGCTGCGGGAGGCCGGGGTGCCGGACGGGTTCTCCTTCACCTTCAAGAACCGCGGCATTCCCATGCCCTACGAGCCGCTCGCCGTCTGGCTCATCGATCAGTGGCGCCAGATCGGGCTCAACGTCAAGCACGAGGTGGTGGAATCGGCGGCGTACTTCGGGCAGGTCGTGCGGCCGGGGAACTTCGAGGCGGCGATGGACTTCCAGTGCGGATATATCGTGGAGCCCGACCTCGATCTCTACAAGTTCGTCTCGCGAGACAAGAACCCCGCCAACTACAGCCGCTACACCGACCGGACCCTGGACGAGCTCTACGACAAGCAGTCGCGGGCCGGGGACCCCGAGGAGCGGAAGAAGCTGGTCCGCCAGTTCGAGAAGCGGCTCCTCGACGAGGAGGCCCATTACCTGATGACTCTGCAGTGGCACCGCATCATCCCGCACTCGGCCAAGGTCAAGGGCTGGCAGGTCACGCCGAGCCACTACCTCAACAACACGCTCGACGTGGTGTGGCTGGCCGACTAATTCTCGGAGGGGGGCTTCGCCCCCCATCCCTATCGGAGGGGGCCTCGCCGGCCCCCTCCGGTGCCTCCCCGGAGGATAGATTGCGCCGGCGGAGCCGGCGCGCGAAGCGCCCGAAGGCAGCGGTGGTGATACGGGGGAGCTCCTGAGATGTTGAAGTACATCGCCAAGCGATTCCTCCTGATGATCCCCACCCTGCTCGGGGTGGCAATCCTGACGTTCTTCTTGCTGCGGATCGTCCCCGGGGACGTCGTGGAGGCCCGCTTCATCGCGGCGGGGCAGGGCCAGTTCGTCGATCGCGCCCTCATGGACATGGAGCGCGCCAAGCTCGGGCTCGACCAGCCGATGTGGAAACAGTTCGTGGCGTGGATGTGGGGGCTCGTGCGGCTGGACCTGGGGCTCAGCATGTGGACGGGCGCGCCCATCACTGAGGAGATCAAGCTGCGGCTCGCCCTCTCCCTGCAGCTGGCGATCATGGCCACGGTGGTGGCCACGCTGCTGGCCATTCCGCTGGGGGTCGTCGCGGCGCTCAAGCAGGACACCTGGATCGACTACGCCGTCCGGGTGTTCTCCATCGCAGGGCTGGCCATGCCCTCGTTCTGGCTGGGGATCCTGATGATCCTGGGCTTCCTCATCATCTTCAAGTGGCTTCCGCCCATGGTCTACACGCCCTTCTGGGTCGACCCGTGGGAGAACCTGGCCCAGCTCATCTGGCCGGCGCTGGCGGTGGGCTACCGCTACTCCGCGGTGGCCACGCGGATGACCCGCTCCGCGATGCTGGAGGTGCTCCGCGAAGACTACATCCGCACCGCCCGGGCCAAGGGGCTGTGGCTGAAGCTGATCCTGGTGCGGCACGCCCTCAAGAACGCCATGCTTCCGGTGGTGACCGTCATCGCGCTCGAGTTCGCGTTCCTGCTCGGCGGCCTGGTGGTGACCGAGCAGGTGTTCAACCTGAACGGGATCGGCATGCTCTTCGTGGAGGCGATCGCCCGCCGCGACTACACACTGACCCAGGCCCTCGTGCTGCTGACCGCGTCGACATTCATCGTCGTCAACTTTCTGATGGACGTCATGTACGCCTGGCTCGACCCGCGGATCCGCTACCGCTAGCCCCGTGGCCATCACCCCGCCCATCGACCGCGCCGTAGAGCTCCTGGAGGCTGGGCCCCGCCGGGTCTGGATGGCGGCGGTGTGGGATTTCGTGCAGCGCCGCCCGCTGGGGGCGGCCGGGGCGGGCATCGTCCTGGTGATGTTTGTCGTGGCCGTCACGGCCACCGTGATCGCGCCCTACGACCCGCTGGCCGTGGACTTCGGGGCTATGCTGACGGCGCCCGCGATGGATCACTGGCTCGGCACGGACGCCTTCGGCCGCGACGTCCTCTCGCGCATGATCTACGGGTCGCGGACGGCCCTCATCGTCGGGTTCGGCGCCGCCTTTTTCGGGGCCACGGCGGGAGCGATCCTCGGTGTCGCCAGCGCCTACTTCGCGGGCCGGATCGACCTCTATCTCCAGCGGGTCATGGATATCTTCATCTCGTTCCCGCTCATCATCCTGGCCCTGGCCATGGTGGCCATCCTGGGCAACAACCTGCCGAACCTCATCACCGCCATCACCGTCCCGATGATCCCGCGCTCCGCGCTCGTGATCCGCTCCAGCGCCCTCAGCGTTCGCGAGATGCCCTATGTGGACGCCGCGCGCGCCGCTGGGTTCGGCCACGCCCGGATCATCCTCCGCCACATGCTCCCGAACGTGATGGCGCCGTACCTGATCATGCTGACCGCCTTCCTGGGGCAGGCGATCCTGCTCGAAGCCTCGCTGTCGTTCCTCGGGCTCGGCGTGCAGGAGCCCACGCCGGCGTGGGGGCTCATGCTGCGAGGCGCGGCCGTGCAGTTCGCGGAAACGGCACCCTGGATGGCGATCTTTCCCGGACTGGCGATCAGCCTCGCCGTGTTCGCCTTCAACCTCTTTGGCGACTCGCTGCGGGACGCGCTCGACCCCAAGCTCCGAGCGCAATGAGCGCGCGAGCGCTCCTTGCGGCGCGCGAGGTGGGCGGGGTCCTGCTACGGCCCTCGGCGGAGGCGAAGGTAGCCGGTGAGCACCAGCAGCAGGCTCCCGGCGGTGATGCAGAGCGCGCCGACGAGGACGCGGGTCAGCGAGCCTGTCGATTGGCCGCCGATGAGATAGACGTTGAGAAGGCGCTCCGAACCGATCGCGAGCAAAACGATGCCGGCGACCAGGAGCCCCTTGAGCGTCAGCCCACGCGGCACGTCTAATCCTGATGGGGGTCGGAAATTTCGACGCGGTTGGCGTGGATGACTCCCGACGGGTCCGCCTGCCCGACCACGACGAGGAACGTCCCCGACGGCCAGCGGTACACTGTGGTCGGACGCTCGCGCCACTTCCGGGGCGTCGCCGAGTCGCGCCAAACGAGCACCACGTCGGCATTCCGGATCCTGATGGTAGGCAACTCGATGCTCCCGTTCGCGCCGACCTCTTCGATTACGAGCAGCCCCTGGGCGGGAGTCAGGCTGTGGAGGCGGCCCGCGTGGCGCGCGGTTGGGTTCTGTTCGGCATACGCGATGACCGAGATCGACAAGAGGGAGGCCGAGATCGACAGGAGAAGGGCCAAGGTCAAGAGACATCGCATGAAGGTCGTCATGCCGTCGCTCCTCCTGTACAGGAAGTGTAGGGCGCGTGGGAGCACAAACTTAGGAGAATGGCGTGGGCCGGTGGCTTGCAGGGAAGCGGTAAGTACGTGAAATGCTTGACACGGTCCGGGGAGTCATGTACAAATCGTCTGGTCCGACCTCAATCGCCGTGCTTCCGACAGGGGGATTTCGATGCCGTATATCATCGCCGAGCCGTGCATCAACGTCAAAGACAAGGCCTGCGTCGAAGTCTGCCCCGTCGACTGCATTTATGAAGGCCCGGACATGCTGTTCATCCATCCGGATGAGTGCATCGACTGCGGCGCCTGCGAGCCCGTGTGCCCGGTGAAGGCGATCTTCGCGGAGGACGAGACGCCGGAGCAGTGGAAGCGCTTCATCGAGCTGAACCGCCAGTTCTTCAAGGACAACCCCGGGGTGCAGCCCGCGAAGAAGGATTGAGCCGGCCCGCGTTGTCGGCTCCCCGCGAAAGGGCCCGATTCCCGGGCCCTTCGCTTTTGCACAGCCCGCGTGGCACCGCGCCCGGAGTCCTGTGCAGGTGGGCGGCGCCGCCGGCGTCGAAGTCCTGCGAATTCGCCCCCTTCAGGCGTGGCACACGCGTTGCGTCTGTCACCGCCCATGAGCGTCCTCAGCCGACCCGCTCCGGTCGCGCCGCCGACGCCGGTCCCGCCGGCGCCGGGCTATCACGGCGCCGTCTGCGAGTTCAAGCGCCGCCTGATCGAGGCCACACTGCACCAGGTTCAGGGCAACCGAACGCACGCGGCTCGCGCGCTCGGTCTGCAGCGCACCTATCTGCTGCGGCTCATCCGCGACCTCGGCGTGGCCGCGCCTCCGCCTCCGCCGCGACGCGGCCGCGGCAACGGAGCGAGCGCGCCCCACTGACCGCGGTTCCCCGACCCGCCCCGGCCGGCGCGTCCGTCACCGGCGGCTCACCGCTCGCCCTGCGCGCGCGACCGGTAGGGCCGGGCCCGCTACAATAGTCACGGCACATGCGTGACGTCTGGATCGCGGGCGTGGGAATGACCAGGATCGGCCGCCGGGCCGAAGGGCTTCAGGATCTGATGGCCGAGGCGGCCCACGCGGCGCTGGCGGCCGCCTCCATCGAGCGGCCCCACGCGATCGTGGTCGCCGCGATGAATCCCGAGGAGTTCCTCGGCGACGGCAACTTCGCCTCCAGTGTCGCGAACCACCTGGGCTTCGCCGACGTGCCGACGATCCGGATCGAGACCGCCACCTCGTCGGGCGCCGCCGCCTTCTACGCGGGCTTCGCCCAGGTGGCGGCCGGCCTGACCCGCCGGGTGCTCGTCGTGGGCGGTGAGAAGATGACGCACCTGCCGACGCCGCGCGTGTCCGAGCTGATCGGGCGCTCGATCGATCCCTATGAGCGCTCCTACGGAGCCACCATGCCGGCCCTGGCCGGGCTCGTCACGCGGGCCCTCATGGCGCGGCAGCCGATCGGCGAGCGCGAGATCTCGCAGGTCGCGGTGAAGAACCACGCCCACGCCGCGCGGAATCCCTACGCGCATTTCCGGGAGCCCGTGTCGCTCGAGCAGGTGATGCAGAGCCGCATGGTGGCCGATCCGCTGCGGCTGCTCCACTGCTGCCCGATCTCCGACGGGGCCGCGGCCGCGGTGCTGACGGCCGAGCGCACGCCGGTGCGGGTGGCGGGGATCGGGCAGGGGACCGACACGCTCGCCCTTCGCCACCGGTCCGACCTGACGAGCTTCAGGGCCACCCAGGGCGCCGCGCGCGCGGCCTTCGCGATGGCCGGGTTCGGTCCTGAGCGCGTCGACTTCGCCGAAGTCCACGATGCCTTCGCGCCCTTCGAGCTGATCGCGCTGGAGGACCTCGGCCTCGTCCCCCCCGGCAAGGCGGTGCGCGCCACCGTGCACGGCGAGACGGCGCTCGACGGGCGACTGCCGATCAATCCCTCCGGCGGCCTCAAGGCGCGCGGCCATCCGCTGGCGGCGACCGGCCTGGCGCAGCTCGTCGAGTGCGTGTGGCAGCTTACCGGGCGGGCCGAGGGCCGGCAGGTGGACGGCCGCGTGGCTCTGGCCCATTCCATCGGCGGGCTCGCGACGAACAACTGGGTGACAATCTTGGAATCGGCATGATCGAGAGGATCGCGGCCTCCCGCTGTCGGCGGTGCGGAATGGTCGTGGCTCCCCCCGCCCCCTTCTGCCCGTGGCATCCGGTCGCCATGGCGCCGACCACCGTCGCCGGGGTGGGCGAGATCGTGTCCTTCACGACGCTGCACTCGCCGCCGGAGGGCTTCCGCTCGCCCCTGCACCTCGCGCTGGTGGCGCTGGAAGGCGGCGCCCGCTTCCTCTGCCACGGCGCCGAGACCCGCGGCCTCAAGATCGGCTCCCGGGTGGCGATCGAGGCCGTCAACGAGGTCTACTACTTCTCGCACCTCGGCGCCCTCGATCGCGCGCGGCTATTCTGGCGGCGCGCCGGTCACGCCGGCGACCGGGTCAACGCCATCACCCGGAGCGTCGTGAAGAAGCTCTGGCCAGGAGGCTCCCGTGGCGCGAGCGGCTAAGCCCCTGGCCGGCCTCCGCGTGCTCGACCTCACGCGCGTGCTGGCCGGGCCCTTCTGCTCGCAGATCCTGGGCGACATGGGCGCCGAGGTGATCAAGATCGAGGAGCCCGGTAAGGGCGACGACACGCGCCGCTGGCCGCCGTTCGTCGTCGGTGAGGCGACCTACTTCATGTCGGTGAACCGCAACAAGCGGAGCGTGGCGCTCAACCTCAAGGCGGCCGAGGGCATCGCCATCCTCCGGAAGCTCGCCGCCAAGAGTGACGTGCTGATCGAGAACTTCCGGCCGGGGACGATGCAGCGCCTCGGGCTCGGCTACCCGGCCCTGGGCAGGCTCAACCGCCGGCTTGTCTACTGCTCGATCTCCGGCTTCGGCGAGTCGGGTCCCGAGGCGCATCGCGCGGGCTACGACCTGATCGTGCAGGGCGAGTCCGGCATCATGGACCTGACGGGCTTTCCCGACGGCCCGCCGGTGAAGGTCGGCAACTCCATCGCCGACCTTGTGGCGGGCATGTCGGCCGCTCATGGGATCACCCTGGCGCTGCTGGCCCGGACGAGGACGCGGCGGGGCCAGAAGGTCGAGATCGCCATGCTCGACGTGATGGCTTCGCTGCTGACGTACCAGGCCGGGATCTATTTCGGGACGGGCCAGCGCCCCGCCCGCAAGGGCAACCAGCACCCGTCGATCGTGCCCTACGAGGTCTTCAAGGCCGGTGACGCGTACCTCACCCTGGGCGTCGCCAACAACTCGCTCTGGAAGCAGTGCTGCGCGGCGCTGGAGCGGCCGGAGCTGGCCGGCGACCCGCGCTTCGACACGGAGGCCAGGCGGGTCGAGAACCGCGGACAGCTCGTCCCGCTGCTGAACGAGATTCTGGGGACGCGGAGCGCGGAGGAGTGGCTCAAGCGGCTGGAGGCGGCCGGCGTCCCCGCCGGGCGCATCAAGACCGTGGCCGAGGTCTGCCAGAGCGAGCACCTCAAGGCCCGCGGCATGATCGTGCGCCTGCCCCATCCCCGGGCGGGCCACGTCACGGTCATGGGCGTGCCCGTGCGCCTGGGCTCCACGCCGGGCGCCGTCACCACGCCGCCCCCCCTGCTCGGCGAGCACACCGACGTGGTGCTCAAGCGCGTGCTCGGGATGAAGGCCGCCGAGATCGCGCGGCTGCGCCGGGCCGGGGTCGTGTAGATCGACGCCGTCGCGGCGGGGGGAAGGCCCGGTCGATGCGGGCGACGTCCTCCGCGCTCAGGGTGAACTCCAGCGCCGCCGCGTTCTCGCGGAGGTGCTCGGGCCGGCTGGCCTTGGGGATCGTGAAGAGCGACGGCCGGCGCGTGAGGAAGTTCAGTACGACCTGGCGCGGGGTGCGGCCGTACTTCTTGGCGATCGACGCCACCACCCCCCGCGCATAGCCGCCGCGGGCCAGCGGCGTGTAGCCCACCACCGCGATCCCCTCGCGCTCACAATAGGGCAGGAGCTCCCCCTCGATGCCGCGCGCCTTGACGTGGTAGAGGACCTGGTTGCACACGAGCCGCTCGCCGGTGAGCGCGGCCCGGGCCGCCTTCAGCTGGCCGACTGCGAAGTTGCTCACGCCGATGAAGCGGACGAGTCCCCGCCCGACCAGCGTCTCCATCGCGCGCATCGTGTCGGCGATGGGATGGCGCTCGCTCCACCAGTGGATCAAGTAGAGGTCGAGGTAGTTGGTCTTGAGCCGCCGGAGCGAGGCCTCGCAGGCGCGGAGCGTGCCGTCGTAGGACGCGTGGGACGGCGGCACCTTGGCGGTGACGAAGACCTCGGGGCGCCGCCCCGCGATGGCCTCGCCCACGACCTCCTCGGCGCCGCCGTTGCCGTACATCTCGGCCGTATCGATGTGGGTCAGGCCGAGATCGAGCCCCAGGCGGAGTGCGGCGACCTCATCCTTCCGGGCGCTCTGCCGCTCGCCCATGCGCCAGGTGCCCTGGCCGATGACGGCGACGGGGTAGCTGGAGGCGCCGAAGGGGCGCGTGATCACCGGCGACTGAGGAACACCAGCACGAGGCCCACGACGACGGCGACGCCGCCGATCACGGGCGGTAGGGGGATCGTCTTCTCCTCCTTGGCTTCGATCTTGAGCGGCCCCACGTCGACCACGTTCTTCTGCGTGGTGTACGAGATTCCCTGAATCGCCAACGCGATGATCCCGAGGATGATGAGGGCGATGCCCACGAGCGTGACCGGCTTCATCGGGGAACCTCCTCCTGACCTTGGCGCTGCCGCCTCCATCGTACCTTGACACCCCCTCGGGGGCTATCGCATCATGTCAGGACCCCCGCCGGGGCTCGGAGGGACGCCACGCGCCGCCTGATCAAGATCTACGACACCACCCTTCGTGACGGCACCCAGGGTGAAGGCGTGTCGTTCTCGATGGAGGACAAGGTCCGCCTGGCCACGCGCTTCGACGCCTTCGGCATCCACTACATCGAGGGCGGCTGGCCGGGGTCGAACCCCAAGGATCTGCGCTTCTTTCGCCGGATGCAGGACGTGGCGCTTAAGCACGCCAAGCTGGCCGCCTTCAGCATGACGCGACGGGCGGGCGCCAGTGCGGAGTCGGACGCCAACATGCAGGCGCTCATCGCGGCGGGCGCTCCGGTGGCGACCATCGTGGGCAAGTCGTGGGACTTTCACGTGACCGACGCGCTGGAGACCACGCTGCCGGAAAACCTGGCCATGATCGCCGACACGATCGCGTTCCTCCGCGCGCGCGTGGAGGAAGTCATCTACGACGCCGAGCACTTCTTCGACGGTTTCCGCGCCAACCGCGACTACGCGCTGGCCACGCTCCGGGCGGCGGCGGACGCGGGGGCCCACTGGATCGTCCTCTGCGACACCAACGGCGGGACGCTCCCCGTCGAGCTGGTGGAGACGATCCGCGAGGTGAAGCGGCATATCAGGACGCCGCTGGGCATTCACGCCCACAACGACGCCGAGTGCGCCGTCGCCAACTCGCTGGCCGCCATCCTGGAGGGCGTCGGCCAGGTGCAGGGCACGATGAACGGGTTCGGCGAGCGGTGCGGCAACGCCAACCTCGTCTCCATCGTCCCCAGCCTCGTGCTCAAGCTGGGCTTCGACTGCATCCCCGAGCCCAACCTGGGCGAGCTGCGCGATCTCTCGCGCTTCACGGCCGAGCTGGCCAACCGCAAGCCCTGGGCGTCCCAGCCGTACGTCGGCGACTCGGCCTTCGCTCACAAGGGAGGCATGCACGTCTCGGCGGTGCTCAAGCACCCGGAGACGTACGAGCACGTGAACCCGGAGGCGGTGGGCAACCACCGCCGCGTCCTCGTCTCCGAGCTGGCGGGGAAGTCCAACATCCTGTGGAAGGCGCGCGAATACGGCATCGACATCGACCGGGACACGCCGGACTCGCGCCGCATCCTCGACCAGCTCAAGGCGCTCGAGGACCAGGGGTTCCAGTTCGAGGGCGCCGAGGCCTCGTTCGAGCTCCTGATGGAGCGGGCCCTCGGCCGCCACGCGCCCTACTTCGAGCTCGAGGCCTACCGCGTCATCGTGGAGGAGCAGAACGCCTCCGCGGAGCCCGTGGCCGAGGCCACGGTGCGGCTGCGGGTCAAGGGCATCCCCGAGCACACGGCAGCCTCGGGCAACGGGCCGGTCGACGCGCTGGACCATGCCCTCCGCAAGGCTCTGGAGGAGTTCTACCCCAACCTCAAGGCGATGCGCCTGCTCGACTACAAGGTGCGCATCCTCGACGAGTCCAAGGGCACGGCGGCCAAGACCCGGGTGCTGATCACCTCGGGGGACGGGCGCGAGACGTGGGGCACCGTCGGCGTCGCCGACAACATCATCGAGGCTTCGTGGCAGGCCCTCGTCGACTCGATCGAGTACAAGCTGCGCGCCGACGAGAGGCGAAGCGGCGCGCGCTGATCCCGGTGGGATGAGGATCTTCGTCGTCGACGACGAGCCGTCCATTCTGCAGCTCTGCCGGAAGGTGCTCACGAGCCGGGGCCACGTGGTGGAGGGTTTCGCGCGCGGCCAGGAGGTGCTGTCGCGGCTGGGGGTGGAGTCGGCCGACCTGCTGGTGGCCGATTACAAGATGCCCGACCTCGACGGCCTCGAGCTCGTGCGCCGGGCCCGTGCCCTCCGACCCGAGCTGCGCGTCCTGATGATCACCGGCCACGGCACGCGGGTGGTGATCGAGGCGGCCCAGGCGGCCGGCGTCGACGGCATCCTCGTCAAGCCGTTCACCTCCAACGAGCTGGCCGAGGCCGTCTCGACCGCGACGACGCCCCGGCCGGCCTGAGCCGGCCGGCCGCTGGTCTTTCGCTGATTCCGGGACCGGCGGCGGGCCGTCCGCGCGGCGATTCAGATCGCCCGGGTGGTCCGCCAGGTGCGGATCTGGTCGCCGTGCTCCTTGTAGTGGTGCGCCGAGTTGAGGTCGACGATCTTGTACGCGGTCTTGCCCGGCTGGTAGCGCCCGGCCGGGACCGTGGCCGCCACGTGCATGAGGTACTCGTGCGACTTGTCGAACTCGAGCAGGACGTCCGCCACCTTCGCGTGGCGGGCGGCGGCCGCGAACCTGGCGTTCCAGGCGTCCACGTCGTCGTAGCGCACGCCCTCGGGGATGGGCCGCTCGCCCCGCGCCAGGCGCTCGAGGGCCGGGCCCATCTCGCGATGCCAGCCCGACATGTGGGCGACGATGTCTTTCACGCTCCACGTCCCCAGCCACACCTCGGTCATCTGCTCCTCGTTCAGTCCGCGCAAGACCTCGTGAAACGCCTTGTACTCCCGCGCCGCCGCGTTCAGCAGCTCGTCTTTCGCAGTCACGGTGCGTCTCCTTCCGCGGATCGTGCGCTAGGGCGCCAGGCGTTTGTAGAAGAGCAGCTCGCGGTAGCCCTGCGGCAGGTTGTCGATGTAGCCCGAGGGAGAGAAGCCCAGCGCGGTGTGCATCCGGATCGAGACCGCGTTGGTCTCTTCCGTCGACGAGTAGAGGCGGGGGCTGGGTGACATCTGCTCGACGGCCTTGAAGAGCGCGCGGGCCACGCCCCGCCGGCGAAAGTCCTCGCGGACGCAGACCAGCGACACCAGCGTGCACTGAAACCAGTCCGTCCGGTAGGCGAGGACACCGGCCACCTCCTCATCGGCGTCGGCGATGAGCAGGTGGTGCCGCTCGAGGTGCGAGCGGACGAACGGTCCGGCCCGCTCAGGACCCAGGACCTCGGCGGCCAGCGTCATGACTGCGGCGAGGTCGGACGGTTGGACGTGCCGGATCACCATGACGCCAGTGTACCGCCCGGCGCTCAGCCGCGCAGGAAGGCCAGGATTTCGCGCTTCACGAGGGCGTGGTCGCCGAGCAGGATCGTGTAGTGGTTCGTGTCGGGCACGACCACCAGGCGGCAGCCCGGGATGGCCCGGGCCAGGGCCTCGGCTTCCTCGGGGGTCATCAGGCAGTCGTCGGCGCCGAGCAGGCCCTCGGGCGCGCGCAGGAGCAGCGTCGGCGCGGCGATCGTGTGGTGGAGCGCCCACAGCCGCGTGCGGGCGAGGCTGGCCACCTCCTCCTCGATCGCGTGGCGTGGCACCTTGGAGCGGACGCCGCCGCCCGGCCCCGGCTCGACGTCGTAGGTGAAGTAGCGCGTGAGGTGCTCGTTCCAGCGGCCGTCGAACATCGGGAGGTTCCGGAGCATGCCCAGGTAGATCTCCAGCGACGGGAACTCCACGCCGAGCCGGTTGACGGCCGGCGCGATCGAGTCGAACACCTCGGCCCGCACGTCGAGGCCCCCGTCGATCAGGATCAGCTTCTCGACGCGCGTCGGATAGTGGGCGGCGAACCACACGCCGATTCCGGCGCCGAGGGAGTGGCCCATGACGATCGCGCGCCCGAGCCCCAGGTGGTCGAGCAGCCCCAGCAGATCGCGGGCGTGCTCGGCCAGGCTGTATCCGCGCTCGGGCTTGTCGCTGTCGCCGCGGCCGCGGAGGTCGTAGGCGACGAGCCGGAACTCCGGGGTCACCATGTCCGCCAGCGGGTACCAGCACGTGTGATTGGCCGTGAGCCCGTGCACGGCGACGATGGTGGGGCCGGAGCCGGGCCAGGGTTGGGCGGCCAGGCCGACGCCCTTGGTGGTGACGCGATCCATCAATAGGTCCCCGGCCGCACCTGCTTGTAGAGATCCTTGAGCTTCTCGGCCGAGAACCCCTTCGATTGGCAGAGCCCGATGATCTGGCGCTCGTCGGCCTCCACCCTGGCCACCGCCTCGGGGATCTTCTCGGCGATCTCGGGGGGAACCGTGACCACGCCGTGCTGATCGGCGTGGACGAGGTCGCCCGGCTTCACCCAGAGGCCACCCACCTTCACGGGTAAGCCGAAATCCACCATGTGCACGTAGGCGTGCGAGACCGAGACGTGGGCGGCGGCGAACTGGAAGCCGAGCGCCCGCACCTCGTCGAGGTCGCGCACCGAGCCGTCGGTGACGGCTCCTGCGCATCCCAACGCCTTGTGGATGTTCGCCTGCACCTCGCCCCACTGGGCACCCTGGCCGCGCGGGTCGTCCAGGTCGTGGACGACGATGACCCGCGGCGCGGGGATCGAGAGGACGTAGTCCCACCAGGCGAAGGTGCTGGCGCGGTGGCCCTGCAGGGGCTGGGGCTCGGCGCGGATCAGCGCGGTGACGGCGTAGCCCACCAGCGGGCCCAGCTCGGGAAAGAGACAGTGGACCTCCGAGGAGATGAAGCCCTGGTGGCGGGGTCGGACGTTGAACGTCTCGATGGCGTTGGCGACGCTGGGGCTGGAGACCTTCCGAAGCGCGTCGATCACGTCGACCTCCTGTGGTGCGGTTCGAGGGCGGTGAGGCCGGCCGTCAGATGGTGTCCTTTCGGCGTTGGATCAGGAGCCGCCGGAGCGTCTGGGCGGTCTCCTCGACCTGGTGCAGGTTGGGGTTGACCGCCAGCGCGCGGTCCATGTAGAGGAGCGCTTTCTCCGGCTCCCCGAGCTGGAGATGGATCATGCCATAGCCGCTGAGCGCGCCGAAGTGGTAGGGATTGCGCTTCATCACCTCGTCGCAGTCGGCCAGCGACTTGGCGTACTCGCCCCGCAGGTAGTAAACGGTCGCGCGCTTGTTCCAGCCCTCGGCGAAGTCCGGGCGGAGCTCGATGACGCGGGTGAACGTGTCGACGGCCGCCTCGCCCTGACGCGTCTGCATCTGCTCGATGCCGAGGGCGAGCAGGCGGTCCACCTGCTCGTCGCCGGAGCGGCTCCAGACCTGCCACATCGCGTTCTCCGCGAAGGCGCGCACGACCGAATCTGCGTCGCGGAGCGCCTGGACGAGACGGGGCAGATCGCTCATGGCGCCGGTCTCCCCGAGCATCTGGGCGCCGCGCCGCCGAGCCTCCACGCTGCCCTGGTCACCGAGGTCAGCGAGCCCCTGCTGCCGCGATGGCTGTGCGAGCCGCAGGGCGGGCGCGGAGCCGGAGGCGGAGCGCGTCCGAGGCGAGCCTGAGTGAGGTTGTGCGAGCCGCAGGGCGGGCAGGGGCTGGGGCCCCTGCGTCCGAGGCGAGCCGAAGACAGGTTGTGCGAGCCGCAGGGCGGGCAGGGGCTGGGGCCCCTGCGTCCGAGGCGAGCCCAGGAACGCCTGGACGAGCGCGGTCGACGCGGCGACCAGGACCCAGCCCGTCACGACGGCCGCCCGCGCCTCACGGGGTATACGCCTCGCTGATGCGGGTCGCGGCGAACCCGGGCTGGCGTCCCCCGCCCGGCACGTACACGGTGCCGCCGACCACGGCGGCGCCGATTCCGTGGCGCGCCGTCGGCATCGGGGCCTTCGCGATCCAGCGGTTGGCGGCGGCCTCGTACATCTCGGTCGCGTTGAAGATCCTGAACGGCGCCTCGCCGCCGAAGACGAGGATGCGGTCGCCCAGCGCGGCGGCGGCCAGCCCGCCCCGGCCGGTGGGCAGCGGCGGGCCGGTCCGCCAGCTATCGGTCGCCGGGTCGTAGACCTCGACGTTCGCGTACTGCGTACCCGTGAACGACCTGCGCCCGCCCAGCGCCCAGACGCGCCCCTGCCAGGCCACTGCGGCCAGGTGGTCGCGCGCCGTAGGCATCGGATTCCCGATGGTCCACCGATCGGCCGCCGGGTCGTAGACCTCGTGGGCGTTGGTCACCTCCTCGGCGGCGCCCCCGAGGGCGTGCAGTCGCCCGCCCACCGCGGCGACGGCCAGCGCCCCGCGCGGGCTCGGCATCGGCGCGCGTGTGATCCACGTGTTGCGCCGGGGATCGTATTCGTACACGGTCTGCGACGCGGTCCAGCCGACGCGGCCCCCGGTGAAGCCACCGACCACGAAGAGCCGCCCATCGGCGACGACTGCGGCCGGGTGGTGCGTCGGCTCGGGCAGCTGCGCGCGCGTCTCCCACTCGTTCGTCGCCGGGTCGTAGGCCTCGACGGTGGCCACGGGGCTCATGCCCGAACCGAAGCCGCCGATCACGTACACGCGGCCGTCGAGCGCGGCCACGGCCACTTCCTGTCGCGCGCTCGGCATCGGCGCGAGCATCCTCCAGGATCCGGGCGCGCTCAGATCGATCGGCGCCGAGGATTCGGTGGTGGCGCCGAGACAGCCGGCGGTGAGCGCGACGAGCCCGGTGAGCCCGAGACGCGTCCAGCCGATCATCGCCGTCCCACCAGGGCGAGGAACGCGGCCTCGTCGAGCACGCTCACCCCCAACCGCCTGGCGTCGTCGAGCTTGCTGCCGGACGCCTCGCCCGCCACCACGTAGTCCGTCTTCTTGGACACCGCGCTGGTGACCCGGCCGCCGAGACGCTCGATCAGCTCGCGGGCGGCGTCACGGGTGATGGAGGCGAGGGTTCCGGTCAGCACGAACGTCTTGCCGGCCAGCGGCCGCGGCCCTGCGGCCACGAAGTCCGGCTGGGTCATGTCCACGCCGGCCTCGCCCAGCCGCCGGATCACGTCCGTGTTGGTGTCGTCGTCGAAGAACTTCCGGACGGCCTGCGCGATCTGCGGGCCGATGCCGCGGATGCCGCTGAGCGCGTCCAGCGACGCCTGCTGCAGACGTTCCATGCTCCCGAACTGGTGGGCCAGGAGCGCGGCCACGCGTTCCCCCACCATCCGGATGCCGAGCGCGTTGAGCAGCCGCGCGAGCCCCCGCGCCTTGGAGGCCTGGATGGCCGTGACGAGGTTCTCGGCGGACTTCTCGGCGAAGCGCTCGAGTTCGGCGACCTCGGCCACCGTCAGGGTGTAGAGGTCGGCGAAGTCCTTCACGCGCTTGCGGTCGACCAGCTGGTCGATGACGGCTTCGCCCAGGTGCTCGATGTCCATGGCCCGGCGCGAGCCGAAGTGGCGGAGCCGCTCCTTGAGCTGGGCGGGGCAAGCGGTGTTCAGGCAGCGCCAGTAGGCCTCGCCGGGCAGGCGCGCGGCCGGGTGACCACAGGCCGGGCAGCGGTCGGGGAAGACGAACGGCCGGCTGTCGGGCGGCCGCTTGGCCGCCACCACCTGCACGACGTAGGGGATGACGTCGCCCGCGCGCTCGATGAGGACCGTGTCGCCGACCCGGACATCCTTGCGGCGGATCTCGTCCTCGTTGTGCAGGCTCACGTTGCTGATGACCACGCCGGCCAGTGGCACCGGGACGAGCTTGGCCACCGGCGTGAGGGTCCCGGTCTTGCCCACGTTCACCTCGATGGCCTGCACGACCGTGGTGGCCTGGCGCGCCGCGAACTTGAAGGCGATGGCCCAGCGCGGGTGGTGGGTCGTGGAGCCCAGGCGCCATTGCTGCTCGAGCGAATCCGCCTTGATCACGGCCCCGTCGGCGTCGTAGGCGAGGGTGTCGCGCTCGGCTTCCAGCCGGACACAGTAGTCGATCACCGCCTCCATGGCCGGGCAGCGCTCGGTCCTGGGATTCGTCTTGAAGCCCGATTCCCGGAGCGCCTGCAGCGTGTCCCAGTACGTGGTGAAGCCCAGCTCGCGCGCCTCGCTGACGTGGTAGAGGAAGATGTCGAGCGGCCGGCGCGCGGTGACCGCGGGGTCTTTTTGGCGCACGGCGCCCGCCGCCGCGTTGCGCGGATTCGCGAACGTCCCCTCACCCGCCTCCTCCAGGGCGCGGTTCAGCCGCTCGAAGTCCGCCCGCGGCATGAACACCTCGCCGCGGACCTCCAGCTCCCGGGCCCGGGCCAGCGGGCCCCGCAGCGCCATCGGGATACTGCGGATCGTTTTCAGATTCTGGGTGACCTCCTCGCCCACGCGGCCGTCGCCCCGCGTGGCTCCCCGCACGAAGCGGCCCTGCTCGTAGAGCAGGGCCACGCCGAGCCCGTCGATCTTGGGCTCGCAGACGTACGTGAAGCGGGCGCCGGGTAGAGCCCGGCCGATGCGCGCCTCGAACTCACGCAGCTGCTCGGGCGTGGTGGCGTTGTCGAGCGAGAGCATGGCCACGCGGTGCTCGACGGGGCGGAACGTGTCCACCGGCTGGCCGGCCACCCGCTGGGTGGGGCTGTCGGGGCTCACCAGCTCGGGAAACTGCGCTTCCAGCTCCCGCAGCTCGCGCAGGAGGGCGTCGTACTCGGCGTCCGAGATCTCGGGGCGCGCCTCGACGTAGTAGAGGTAATCGTGGTGGCGGATCTGCTCCCGCAGCTCGCTGAGACGCTGGGCCGCGTCAGCCTGATTCATTGATGTGGATGGTACCACGCGCACGACCGGCGCTACCCCCGCGGGGGCGCGGCGTGGGCCGGGCGGTCAGGCGCGCGGCGTCGCGCTGAAGCGGATGGCCAGGAAGACCGGCAGCAGGCCGGCGGCCACGATGGCCAGCGCCGGGACCGCCGCCTCGGCCCAGAGCGACTCCGAGGTGCGCTCCCACACGCCGACGGCCAACGTATTGAGGCCGAAGGGTCTCAGCAGCAGCGTGGCCGGCATCTCCTTCATCGTCTCGACGAACACCAGGATGAGCGCCGTCAGGAGCCCGCCGCGCATGAGGGGAAGGTGGATGCGCCGGAGCGTGCCGCCCACGCCCGCGCCGAGCGACCGCGCGGCGTCGTCCAGGCTGGGCGGGATCTTGCCGAGGCTCGCGTCGAGCGTCTGGAAGCTTACCGCCAGGAAGCGCACGACGTAGGCGAAGAGGAGCGCGGCGGCGGAGCCGGTGAGCATCAGGCCGATGGTCCCCCCCAGCGCCCATTCCAGCCCCCGCACCAGCGCGTGGTCGACGACGGCGACCGGCGACAGGACGCCCACCGCGATGACCGAGCCCGGCAGCGCGTAGCCCATCGAGGCGAACTGCGTCGCCACGCGGACGCCCGGCGAGGGGTGCAGCCGGGCGGCGTAGCCGAGCGCGAGGGCCAGCACACACGTCGTCACCGCGGTGATGCCGGCGAGAAACAGCGTGTTGGCCAGCAACGACAGGAACCCCAGGCGGCCGGTGTCGAGAGCGCCGCGTGCCCAGACGAGGAGCTGGCCGACCGGCAGGGCGAACGCCAGGCCGAGCACCACGCTGCAGGCGGCGGTGGCGCCGAGCGCGCGCCAGCCGTGCAGCGCCACCGGCGCCACCCCCGGCCCCCGCCGGTGGCTCTGGACGAAGCGCGCCCGTCCGCGCAGGGCTCGCTCGAGCCCGAGCAGGAGGAAGGCGAAGAGCAGGAGCAGGCTGGCGAGCTGGGTGGCCGCCGCGCGGTCGAACATGCCGAGCCAGACGCGGTAGATCGCCTCCGTCAGCGTCCGGTAGCCGAAGGTGGCGACAGTGCCGAAGTCCGCAAGAGCTTCCATCATCGCCAGGGACACGCCCGCCACCAGGGACGGGCGGGCCATCGGCAGCGCGACCTCGAGGAAGGCCCGCAGCCGCGTGCGGCCCAGGCTGCGAGCGGTCTCCAGCGTGGCCGCGCCCTGGTCGCGAAAGGCCGCGCGCGCGAGCAGGTAGACGTACGGGTAGAAGACGAGCGTCATCATCAGCACCACGCCCCTGTAGGACCGCAGCTCGGGGAGCCGCACGTCCTCGCCAAGCCAGTGGCGCAGCGCCGTCTGGACCGGACCCGCGTAGTCGAAGAGCCCGAGAAAGGCGAAGCCGATCACGTAGGCGGGCACGGCCAGGGGCAGCATCAGCGCCCACTCGAACACGGCGCGGCCCGGAAACCGGAAGCCGACCACCAGCCAGGCGAGCACCGTTCCCACGATCATGGTGCCGGCGCCGACGCCGACGAGGAGGAGCAGCGTGTTGCCGATCAGCTCGCCGAGCTGGGTGCGCCAGAGGTGCGCCCACACCTCCAGGCGGGGATCGGCCAGCGAGGAGAGCACGGCGACGATCGGCACCGCCAGGATGGCGGCGATCCCAGCCGCCAGCAGCGTCCAGAGCCACGGCCGACCGCGACCCGCCGTCGTCAGGCGTGCCGCCGGGACGCGCCCAACGGCGGCGTCGGGAGCCGGCATGAGCGGTTACCTATAGCCGGCGCGGTCCGCGAGCTTGATGGCGGCGGCCTGGAACTCGCCCGCCGAGGCCACGTTCACGTCGTCCTGCTTGAACCGGCCCCACCGGGCGACCAGGGGACTCACCGCGGCCTGGGGGTTGGCGGGGTACTCGTAGGCGAGGTCGGCGAACATCTGCTGCGCCTCGGCACTCGATAGGAATTCCAGAAATTTGATCGCCGGGGCGCGATGCCTGGCGTGGGCCGTCACTCCGGCGCCGGAGACGTTGACGTGGGTGCCCGTCGTCTGCTGGTTGGCCCAGAAGATCGCCACGGGGAAGGCCGGATCCTTGGCCAGCAGGCGCGCCAGGTAATAGTGATTGACCAGGCCCACGTCGCACTGTCCGGCGGCGATGGATTCCAGGATTTGGGTGTCGCCGTTGATCAGGGCGGGCTGGTTGGCGACCCACCCGCGGACGGTCTCCTCGGTCTTCGCCTCGCCGTGGCGCTTGATCATCGTGGCCAGCAGCGACTGGTTGTAGATGTAGCTGGACGTCCGCAGACACAGGCGGCCCTTCCACCTGGGGTCACCGAGCGCCTCATAGGTCGAGAGCTCCGCCGGCCTGACCTTCCTGGTGTTGTAGACGATCGAGCGGGCCCGCACGGTGAGGCCGAACCAGCGTCCCTCGGGGTCCCGCAGGTGGGCGGGGACGTTCGCCTGGAGCTCCGGCGAGTCGACCCGCGAGAGCAGGCCCGCGCGCGCGGCGTTCCAGAGGTTGCCGGCGTCGACGGTGAGCAGCACGTCCGCCGGCGTCCGGTCGCCCTCGGCCTTGAGCCGCTCGAACAGCTCACCGGTGTTGCCGTTGAAGATCTTCACCTGGACCCCGGTCTTCTTGGTGAAGGCGGCGAAGGCGGTCTCCTGGCCGTAGTGGCGCGCCGAGTACACCACCACCTCCGCCGGCTCGGCGCCGCCGGGAAGCGCGGGCGTCAGCCAGAGCCCCGTGAGAGTCAAGACCACGGCCCGGATACGTCGCATCGGTTCGTCCTTTCGCGCGGCCGCCGCCGGAGGCGGCATTGCGCGGCGCCGAGGCGTCACGCTATACTCGACCCGGTCGCCGAACGCAAAGTATTAGGTACTCCTAACATGAAGAAAAGGTCAAGCCTAAACGTTGCCGCGGCCGCCACGGCGACCACGGCCTCCGTCCAGGACTACCTGGCCGCGATCTACGACCTGGCCACGAGCGGCAAGCCCGTGATCGGCGCGCGCCTGGCCAAGCACATGGGGGTCTCCGCGCCCGCCGTCACCGAGTCGATCCAGCGCCTGTCGCGGGGGCACTACGTGAGGGTCGGCCGGGGCAAGAGGCTGACGCTGACCTCCAAGGGGCGCGAGATCGCCGAGGTCATGGCGCGGCGTCACCGGCTGCTCGAGCGCTGGCTGACGGACACCCTCGGCCTCAACTGGACGGACGCGCACGAAGAGGCGCACCGGCTCGAACACGCCGTCTCGCCCCGGGTCGAGGAGCGGCTGGCCGAGCTGCTGGGCATGCCGAGCACCTGCCCCCACGGCAACCCCATTCCCGGCCTGGCCAAGCCGCGACGGGTCGAGCCCTTCCCGCTCGCCCAGGCCAAGGAGGGCGCCACCGTCGTGGTCGAGCGCATCACGGAGGAGGCCGAGGCCGACAAGAGGCTGCTCGAATATCTCTGGCGGAACGACATCCGGCCCGGCCGGCGGCTGAAGATCGTCGAGGTCGCGCCCTGGGCGGGAACGGTCACCGCCGCCTGCGACGGAGAGACGGTCGCGCTCGGGCTGCCCGCGGCGGCGAAGATCTGGGTCTACGCGCCGAACGAGTCCTCGCGGAGGGGCGGCGGGTGAAGATCCTCGTGCTGGCCGCGCTGGTCCTCGGTCTCTTCAACGCCTCCTACGTCGGGGCGCGGGCGGCCTGGTCCTACCTGGAGCTGTCCGGCGTCGTGGACAAGGCCCTGGCGGACCACGCCGGAAACGGCGCGGGGCCGGTCCGGGCGGCGATCATCAAGGGCGCTCAGGAGGCGGGCGTGCGGATCGACGACCGCAACGTCGCGGTAGGCGAGACCGCGCGCGCCCTGGCAGTCCGGCTCAAGTGGTCCTGGCCGGTGATCGCCTACCAGGGACGGAGGATCATCGAGGTCCCGCTGTCGCTCGAGCGGTCCTTCGCGCGGCCCTGAGCGGCGCGACTTACTTTTGCGCGCGCGCCTCGGCGATGAGCCGCTTGACGCGCTCGTGGTCTTCGCCGGCGGGGGCGACCTTCAGGAACTTCTCCCACGAGCGGATGGCGCCGTCGGCGTCCCGCTTGGCCTCGTAGAGCACCTGGCCGCGATAGAGGAGCGCCGGCGGGTACGCGGGGTCGATCGCCAGCGCGCGCTCGAACGTCTCGAGCGCCGTGTCCGCGTGCCCGCCGATGGCGACGACGAGCCCCAGGTGCGTGATCGCGTCGACATTTTTCGGGTCGCGCTTGAGCACCGCCTGGTAGGCGGCGATCGCCTCGCCGTAGCGTCCTGCGAAGAGGCTGGACCGCGCCGCCTGCAACATGCCGCGCAGCATCTCCGGACTGATGGCCCGCGGCGCGGATTCCCCCGGGGTTACCGCGGGCGCCTCCAGCACCCCGGCCAGGGGGCGCGAACCCGGCATGGCGATTCCCGCGGCGGGATCGGGGCCGGTGTGGCGCATGATGCCGGCGCCGAGGAGAATGCCGAACGCCACCAGCGCCGTCGCGCAGGCTGCCAGCGCCAGCGGGTGACGCCAGCCGGCGCGCGCGGGCGCCTCGGCGCGGTCCGGCGCCGGCCCCGGTTGCGGACGCGCACCGCCGAGACGGTCGAGCTCGGTCAGGACCTGAGCGGCCTCGGCCTCGTACCGCGCGCGCAAGTCCGCGTAGTCGTCGTCGGAGACGTGTCCCGCCTCGTGCTCGAACGTGAGCTCGCGAAGCGTCCGGAGGAGCTGGCGCTTCCGCTCGACGAGCTGCTCGCGCGCATCGGGCGGCACCGGCAGGAACGTGGTCGGCCCCGCGTTCCACCTGAGCAGTGGCCAGAGCGTGAAGGCGGCGACGGGCAGGCCGATCAGCAAGGCGACGATGGTCACGCCCGTGATGCTCGTCACCCCTCGCTCTCCATCTCGCGCCTGATCCGCTCGCTCATGCCGGGGTCGACCCCGGGGGGCGCCGGCGCCCGCGAGCGGCGCCGGGTCCACCGCGTGACGAGCAGGGCGACGACCGCCAACCCCACCACGACGGCGAGAGGCGGCAGGAGCCAGACGAGGAGCGTGAAACCCTGGCGCCGCGGCTCGAGGAGGATCCAATCGCCGTACTTGTCCACGAAGTACTGGATCACCTGCGCGGGCGGCTCGCCGGTGGCCAGCCGCTCGCGGATTACGCTGCGCATCTGGTTGGCCATTTCAGACGGCGAGTCGGCGACCGAGAGGGTCTGGCAGACCACGCAGCGGAGCTGCGAGGCGACCTCGTAGACCTTCTGCTCGTCGATGGCCGTGGCCACCGGCTCGGCGACGACGGCGGCCGGCTCGAGCGCTATACCGAGCACCGCGAGCGTGATCAGCGCGCACAGGAGGAGCGGACGGGGTCTCCCGAACATCGCCCTAGCCTACACCGGCCGGCCCCCCGCCGCACCGTGGCGATGACGGGCGGCGATGACGGGCAGCGCCGCCATGCTGGCGGAGACCTGGGCCGGGTGGACAAGGGCGACGGCGCGGGCTCGGCGGTCACCCACGTGCTCGACCGCCGGGGCGGCGCGCTCTACGGCGACGTGGAGACGTTCTTCCTGGGCCACCGGGTGACCGGCGGTCTGGCGCTCCAGCGGCAGCGCGCCTAGTGCCGTTCCAACTATTCGCGCCTAGGAAGGCACCGTGTACGTCGTTCGTGGACAGATTTAGTATCAACAAGTTGGAACGGCACTAGCGTCGGGCGCCGGCTTTGCCGGCGCAACCTACTCCTTGGGGGGAGGTTTCGGAAGGGGGGCGAAGCCCCCCTCCGAGTCTGCTAGGCGGGCTCGGCGAGGAGCTGCTCGACCCAGGTGCGGAAGACGTCCTCGGTGACGGCGCCCACGTGCTTGGCCCGGATGCGGCCCCGCCGGTCGATGAAGAAGGTCTCCGGCACGCCGTAGACGCCGTATTCGATCGACACCTTGCCGGCCACATCCGGCGCATTCGGGAAGGTGAGGCCGAAGTCGGCGATGAACTTCTGGGCTTTCTCGGCGGTGTCCTGGATGTCCACGCCGACCACGACGACGCCGCGATCGCGCCAGGCGCGCCAGCCGCGCTCCAGGACGGGCGCCTCCTCGTAGCACGCCGGATAGCACCACGACGCCCAGAAGTTGACGACCACGACCTTGCCCCGCTGGGCCCCCAGCGAGAACGGCTCCCCGCTGAAGTCCCGGAGCGTGAACGGCGCGGCGGGACGGCCGACCAGGGGCGAGGGCACCTCGCGCGGGTTGAGCCGGAACCCGTAGGCGAGGAGGACGAGGATGGGAACGGCGGACAGCGGGATGAGCCAGCGCAGCCAGCCCATCACGTCGTCTTCCGGCGCTCGGGCAGGATCGCCAGCAGCGCCCCCAGCGTCAGCACGACGCCCCCGATCCAGATCCATGTGACCAGGCGGTTGACCTGCACCTTCACGGTGGCCTGGCCCCCGTCCCGGGTGAAGTCTCCCAGGACGAGGTAGAGGTCTTCCTTCAGCCCGATCCAGTAGTCCACGCCCGCGATCGGCGAGGTCTCCTGGGGATAGAACTTCTTCGAGGGCTGCATGACCGCGGGGCCCAACCGGCCGTTGGTGATCGTGAAGGTGCCCACGACCTTGAAGTGGTTGGACTCCTCGGCGGCGGCGAGCCCGTCGAAGCGGACGCGGTAGCCGGCCAGCTCAGCCGCCTCGCCCCGTTGCAGCGTCGTCTCGGTGTGCACCGACCAGGCCTGCGAGCCGGTGACGCCCACCGCGATGACCAGGATGCCGAGGTGGACCACGAAGCCGCCGTAGCGACGGTTGTGGCGGGCCAGCAGCCCCCCCATCGCGGGCAGCAGGCGCTCGCCCGTGCGCAGGCGGGCCCGGGTGGCGCGGAAGAAGTCGAGCGCGATGGTGGCGCCGACGAAGAGCGTCAGCGCCAGCGTGAGCACCGCCAGCGCCGAGCGGACGCCGAGGAGAGCGAAGAAGGCGGCGCCCGCCCCGCCGAGGGCGATCGGGCCGAGGAAGTTGCGCCGGAGGTTCTCCAGCGAGGCGCGCCGCCAGGCGATGAGCGGGCCGACCCCCATCAGGAAGATGAGCGAGAGGAAGAGGGGGACGTTCACCTGGTTGAAGAAGGGCGCGCCCACGCTCACCTTCACCCCCCGCAGCGCCTCCGAGAGCAGCGGGAACACGGTGCCGAAGAAGACGGTAAAGGCGGCGGCGACGAGGAAGACGTTGTTGAGCAGGAAGGCGGACTCCCGGGAGACGACGGAGTCGAGCTCGCCCTCGGAGCGCAGCGTCTCCCACCGCCAGGCCAGGAGCCCCAGCGCCACCAGCACCACCAGGCCGAGGAACGCGAGGAAGAAGGCCCCGATGGCGCCCTGGGTGAAGGCGTGGACGGAGGCGATGACGCCCGAGCGCGTGAGGAAGGTGCCGAAGAGGGTCAGGCTGAAGGTAAGGATCACGAGCGCCAGGTTCCACAGCTTGAGCATCCGGCGGCGCTCCTGGATCATCACCGAGTGCAGGAACGCGGTCGCGGTGAGCCAGGGCATGAACGCGGCGTTCTCCACCGGGTCCCACGCCCAGTAGCCTCCCCAGCCGAGCACGTGGTAGCTCCACCAGCCCCCGATCAGCAGGCCGAGCGACAGGAAATACCAGGCCGTGATGGTCCAGCGACGGGTGAGCGCGATCCAGGCGTCGCCGACACGGCCGGTGACGAGCGCCGCCACGGCGAAGGCGAAGGGCACGGTGAACCCCGTGAAGCCCAGGTAGAGGGCGATGGGATGAGTGATCATCCCCGTGTCCTCCAGCAGCGGGTTCAGCCCACGCCCGTCGGCCGGCACCGGCGTCAGGCGCTCGAAGGGCGGCGCTGCTATGGTCATCACGCTCAGGAAGAAGGCCATCACGCCCAGCATCACCGTCAGCACCCAGGGGTACAGCTCGCGCGCTCGCTCGCGGTGGCGGAGGATCACGATCAGCGTGAAGAGCGCCAGCATCCAGCCCCACAGGACGATCGAGCCCTCCAGGGCGCCCCAGACGGCGGTGATCCGGTAGTAGAAGGGTGTGCCCAGGTTGGTATTCTGTGCCACGTAGCGCACCGAGAAGTCGAAGGCCAGGAACGCGTAGACGAGCAGCGCGAAGGCGAAGGTGATCAGCCCGAAGACGCCCAGCGCTGCATGCTGGGCCGATTCGACCAGCGCGGTTCGCCCGCGGCGGGCGCCCACGGCCGCCCCGGCGGCGCCGTACACGGCCAGCGCCAGCGCCACGACGAGGGCGCCCTGGCCGACCTCCGGCGTCACGAGCCTGGTCTCCGCAGCGACTTGATGAGCTCCTTGTACCCCGCCTCGCTGTGGTCGGCGGGCGCCTTGTAGTCCTCGGAGTGCTTGGCCAGGATGAGCGTCGCCGTGAAGTAGCCCTCCGGCGCCCAGCGACCCTCGACGACCGCGCCCCGGCCCTCGCCGAAGAGGTCCGGCGGCGTCCCCTTGTGGCGGACGGGCACGGAGCCCTTGCCGTCGGTGAGCGTGAAGCTCAGCTGCAGCGTGCGCGGCTCCCAGCGGACGGAGCCGGGCGCCACCAGTCCCCCCAGCCGGTAGGCCTTGGCGGCTGCGGGCGCGGCCTGGAGCTCCGAGGGTGTGACGAAGTAGACCGCCGACTGGGTCACGCCGGCATAGATCAGGTAGCTGAGCGCCAACGCGATGACGGCGCCGCCGGCGATGAACTTGGCCTTCATGGGCGTGCGGCGGTCATCGCGGGGTCCCCGCGTGGGGATTCGCCGCGGGGGCCCGGTGGCCGGGGCGCGCGCTGCGGCGCTCGAGGGCCGCCAGCTCTCGCTCCCGCCGCCCGAGCCGCCGCCAGTAGGCGCCGAGGACGAGCGCCGCCAGGACGTAGGCCGCGAAGACGAAGGACCAGTTGTCGGGCATCAGGCGAGGACCTCCTGCTCGCGCTTGAGCAGGCGCGCGCGTCTGGCCAGGAAGTAGGCGTAGAGCAGCGCGAAGGCGACGAGGTTGATCGTCAGGGCCACGACGAAGGTCGGGTCCATCGGCGCGCGGCCGGGCCGCAGGAGCGTGGACGGCTGGTGCAGCGTCCGCCACCAGGACACCGAAAAATGGACGAGCGGGATGTCCAGGGCGGCCACGATGCCGAGGACCGCGGCGAATCGGGCCGCCCGCTCGCGATCCTCGATCATCGCCCGCAGCAGCAGGTAACCCAGGTAGATGACGAACATGATGCAGACGCTGGTGAGTCGCGCGTCCCACGTCCACCACGTCCCCCACGTCGGCTTGCCCCAGATCGACCCGGTCGCGATGTTGATGCCGGTGAAGACCACGCCGACCTCCGCCGAGGCGTGGGCGAGGCGGTCCGCCCCGTCGACGCGCCGCCAGAGATAGATCACGGAGGCGACCAGCACGACCGCGAACGCCAGATAGGCGACGAGGATGGCGGGCACGTGCACGTACATGATGCGCTGGACGTTGCCCTGGGTCGCCTCGCGGGGCGCCACGCCCAGCGCCATCACGATCCCGGCCGCCAGGCCGGCGACCGCCAACCATCCCAGCCCGCGCTGCAGGCTCATGGGTCGGAGGGGGCGACTTCACAGGCGCGCCCCCCGGGCGCGACGGCCCCCTCCGAGGCCTCCCCCAGCACAGCTTGCGCCGGCAAAGCCGGCGCTCGAACGAGCACGCTCGGGACGCGATACCACTTTTGGGTAGAGACAGGTCCGCTCATGCTTCCAGGACGGCGTCGAAGGTCAGGATGCCCGCGGTGAGGTAGATCACGTCGGCGGCGGCGAGCAGCCCCAGCCAGTGTCCGACGGCGGCCAGCGGCTCGCCCAGCAGCACGGCCTCGGTCGCCTTCACCGCGCCCAGCAGCACGGGCACCTGCACCGGTAGCAGCAGGACGGGGAAGAGCAGCTCGCGGGCGCGCACGTGGGCCGTCATGGCGCCGAAGAGCGTGCCGACGGCGGCGAAGCCGATCGTGCCCAGGCCGATGACGGGGGCCAGGGGCAGGAGATGAGCGCCGAGGTCGAGGTTGAAGAAGACGGCGAAGAGGACGAGCAGGATCGCCGCGACCAGCAGCATCAGCAGCAGATTGCCGGCGACCTTGCCGAGATAGATCGCCGACTTGTCGCCGGGCGCCAGCAGCAGGCCCTCCCAGCAGTCGTTCTCGCGCTCGGCCAGGAACGCCCGGCCGAGCCCGACGAGCCCGCTCAGGATGAAGCCCAGCCAGAGGAGGCCCGGCAGCGCGGCCACCAGTCGCTCGCGGTCGGCGCCCAGCGCGAACTGGAAGAGGAACAGGAGCAGCAGCGCGAAGAAGAAGAGCGCGTTCAGCGTCTCCTTGGAGCGCCGCTCGCTGAGGAGGTCCTTCCACAGCACGATCCAGGCGCGGCGCGCGTAGATCACGCCCCGTCCTCCGCGTGCAGATCGTAGAGCCGCCGCACGTCGTCCGGCGTGAGGGCGGCCAGGGGGGTATCGAGGACGACGCGCCCCCCGGCTAGGATGGCGATCCGGTCGGCCACGCCCAGCCCGCGCCCGAAGCTGTGCGTGGTCATGAGGATGGCGCCGCCGGCCGCCTTGAACGCTCCGAGGTGCGCGTCGAGCCACTTGCCGGCGCGCTGGTCGATCCCCGCGAAGGGCTCGTCGAGCAGCAGGACCGGCGGGCGGGCGAGGACGAGGCGCGCCAGTGCAAGCCGGCGCTTCATGCCGAGGGAGAACGTCCGCACGCGCTCGTCGGCGACGCGGTCCAGCTCCACGGCCGCCAGCGCGCCGTTCAGCGCCTCGGGGCTGTTGGGCAGCCCGCCCAGCGTCGCCCAGAATTTCAGGTTCTCCAGCGCGCTCAGGTCCTCGTAGACCCAGGCGCCGTGGGCCAGCACCCCCACGCGGGCGCGGACGCTCTCGGCCTGACGCAGACAATCGTAGCCGGCCACGCGGGCCCTGCCGCGCGAGGGTCGCAGGAGCGTGGCCAGGATGCGGAGCAGCGTGGTCTTGCCCGCGCCGTTGGGGCCCAGGAGCGCGACGGCCTCTCCGGGACGGACGTCGAGGCTCACGTCGTCCAGCACGAGGTGGCCGCCGAACGCCTTGCGGACACCGATCGCTTGAATGGGCGGATCAGCAGTCATACGTCAACCGGTCAATTCTGCCGTAGGGCCGGGGGCCGGTCAAGGCGACGGCGCGACGTCGCGCCGGCGACCCCGCCGCTCGGTCTTGGCCAGGTGTTCATGATCGTCCATGGTGAAGAACTTGTAGAGCAGAAGGAGCACCGCCAGCATGTCGACCGCGCCACTGAACCCCCACATGACCACGCCACCCAGCGCTTGGTCGTCCAGGGGATTGAGCGTCCCGGGCTCGGGCGGCGCCGCGTAGGACGAATAGAGGACGATCGGGCTCGCTGCCAGCAGGAGCCCGAGCGCCGCGCTCTGAAGCGCGCCCAGCACGAGATACACGACGCGTGAGCCCGGATGGAGCGCGCGCCCGAGATGCGGCGCGGGGTTGATCACGGGCCACCAGAACAGGACGGCGCTCGCGAAGAAGGCGAGATGCTCGAGATCGTGGAGGAGGCGATCCTCCAGGGCCGCGTCGTACGCCGGCGGCAGGTGCCAGAGCCACAGGACCAGGGCGTAGCCGAGCCAGGCGACGGGCGCGCGGGTCACGGCCCACCAGATCCTCCGCAGGGGCGCGCCGCGTACGAGGAGGCGTCCGGCCCGGACGCGCGCTCCGGCCGGCAGGGCCCACAGGAGAGCTGCCAGCGGGTCGGCGAGGAGGAGGGCCGGCGCCGCGACGGCGACGAGGAGCACGTGCTGAACCATATGGGCGACGAAAAGGCGATGCGCGAGAGCGTCGAGGGGGGAGAGGAGCGCCAGGGCAAGGCTCCCGAGGCCGGCCAGGGTCAGCGCGGGTCGCCACCACGGGACCAGTCGCCGAGCCCGCCGCCAGAGGCGCCACCAACCGGTGGCGTAGGCGGTCCCCAGGAGCAGGAGCAGAATCGAGATTCCCGGCCGGTGCGTCCCGGTGAAGGCCCAGGACCCGGCCATCAGCTTTTCCGATCCGGGGAGCGCCGAGCCCGCCGCCGCTGGCGCACGGCGAAGTCGCTCGTCAGCGGCGGAGTGCCAGGGTCGGGACCCACACGAACAAGGCGATGGTCCCCACCAGGAAGAGGCCGAACGCGAGCTTTTCGATAGCGCTCATGGGCTCTCACCACTCCCACAGCGATACCAGGCCCGACAGCGCGTTGAAGAGGATCTCGAACGCCAGGATCGCCAAATTGAGAATCGCCAGGGGGATCAGGATGCGCTCGGCGCTCATGGTCCGGGTCCTACTGACCCGTGGCCAGGCCGGGCCCGAGCCCGCCCCAGTACTTGAAAAGGTAGTAGATGGCCCACACGGCGAGCGCGGCGTAGACCACCAGCAACCATTTGTTCACGATGCCGTGATATGCGCGGATCTCTCCGCGGGCGTATTCCTCCACGGCGCCGTACCGTGGGTGATGCTCAGGAGGGCTGTCGCTCATCGATGTCGTCCTCCACTCGGAGCACCTGGTACTTGATCGCCTCAACGTCACGGAACGCCCCGCTCGTCACCCCCCAGATGAAGGCGCTGATGGCGGCCAGGCCCATGAGCAGGGCGACGACGAACTCGCCCAGGGTCAGATGCTCGAGCATCGGGTGATCTCCCTATTCCGGGATTCCCGGGTAGTAGACGCGACGTTTGCCGCCAGTGACCCGAGCCAGGCCGGACGACTCGCGCTGGGGGTCGAAGGCCAGCCGGGGATGGTGAGCGCGGACGTCGGCCGAGTTGAGCGCCGCTTGGGCCTGGGGGGACAGCTTGAGTTTCTGGCCCGTCAGCGGGTCGGCCCAGGCCGAGAACGAAAGCACAAAGTACGAGATGGCCCAGCGCTCCTCGTCATTCATGGAGTCGGCGAATGAGGGCATGGGGGTGCCGTCCAGTCCGAGCGTCATGGTGCGGTAGATGTCCGTGACCTGGGAGCCGCCTTTGAACTGTCCCTTGGTGAAGTCGGCGGGGCGGATCGGGAACTTGAGATCATCCTTGAGCTGATCGGCCGACGGCCCGTCGCCCTTCCCGGCATCGCCGTGGCACTCCCAGCACTTGGCCTTCACATAGAGTTGCTTTCCCCGGGCCAGCAACTCCGGCGTGGCCGCCGGCGGCGGCGGGAGCACGAGCGCCGGCTCCGGCTTGTCCTCCTTCCACCGCGGGGAGAAGGTCTTGATGTAGGTGATGACCGCCAGGCGGTCTTTATCCGGGATCTCATGCCACGTCGGCATCGCCGTCCAGCGGACGCCGCGCGTGACCGTGCGGAAGAGATCGCCGTCGGTCGGCAGCGACCCCGAGGGCGTGGTGCGGAACTTGAAGGCGCCGATCGTGAAGTCGCGCGGCCGGGGGAAGAGAAAGGTGGCGGCGGGCCCGTTGCCGTCGCCCTTCACCCCGTGGCAGCCGATACAGTGCTCCTCGAAGACCTCCTTGCCATGGGCGACGAGGTCCTCGGTCTGAGGAATGCCCATCAGGGAAAGCGCCACGTTCTGGGGTTCGAAGACCTCCCGCCACGCTCCGCGGTTCGTGCCCAGCTTCTGGACGTACCTCACGAGCCCGACCAGCTCCCTGGTCGGGGCCACCAGGAGGACGGACGCGAGGGCGGGGGGCTTGTCACCGAAGGGAGTCAGGTCGAGGACCGGCGTGCCGTCGACCGGGAACCTGCCGTCGGGGCGCGGGCGGACGAACGTCAGCCCCGTCTCGTTGGGGAAGAGCAGCACGGGCTTGTCCTTCTTCAGCGTGAAGTACCGCAAGAGGACCGGCGTCGCTTCGAGCTCGAACCCCTCGTTCTCTTTGCGGACCCGAAAGCGCGCTTGTTCGAAGAGCCACTTGAAGCTGGGCATGATGGAGTCGGGCACCACCAGTCGCGGATCCCAGTGATGAGCGTAGTGCCAGTCGTCGGCGTACTTGAGCCCCACCCGCGTCAGGTCCGGCCCGATGCGGCGGGTGGAAAAGAGGTGGGGGAGGTCGAAGGCGTACTCGCCGGCCTCGGAGACCGGGCCCCACCGCAACTCCTCGCCGGCGACCGGCCGCACGTATTGGCTGTGGCAGTACCAGCACCCCTCGCGGATATACACGGCGCGCCCGAGCTTCTCCAGCGACGTGTAATCGCTCGACTCGTACCGCACCCACTTGATGTCGCCCAGATCCGTTCGCACCGCGCGGCTGACCTGCTTCGTGCGGGACTCCGGCAGGACGGCCGGGAGAAAGCCCTGAACGAACATCGCCAGCGTCACGAAGCAAAAGCCGGCCCCGACCGCCAGGGACTTGATCGATCTCATGGCCCGCCGACGCCCCTCACGCCGACCGTCCGGCCAGCGAGCCCCTCATCAGGGTGTACACCACCAGCGACATGCCGACGTCCATGGAGATCCCGGTGAAGGTTCGAACCCACCAATAGGGGCGGATCGCGGCGACCGTGTCCATGAAATCGCTCTGGGCCATCAGCATGAACCCCTGCTGGAGGCCCTGGGCGGTGAGGACGAGCCCCATGGCCGAGATGCCGAGCGTGATCAACCAGAAGCCCCAGTTGGCGAGCTTGAAGCTCCAGAGCTCCGAGCCCGTGATCCGCGGCCACACGTAGATGGCGCCGGCGATCGCCCACACGACGAACGTGCCGAAGACGGTCAGGTGCGAGTGGGAAATCACGAAGTCCGTGAAGTGGGTCGGCTGCTGGAGGGCGCGGAGCGCCTCCAGCGAGCCCTGAAAGCACCCGACGAGATACATGATGGAGCCGACGATCAGAAACTTGGCGGGGAGGTTCCGACCGAACTCCTGCCATTTGCCGATCATGGTCCCGAAGAAGTTCTGGAGCACCGTCCACACCGGAATGATCAACATCATGGAGGAGATGATGGCGATCGTCTCGGCCCAGTCGGCGATCGGAGAGTAGAGGTAATGGTGAATGCCCACGAATGGATAGAAGAACGCGAGCGACCAGAATCCGATGAGCGAGAGCTTGTGGCTGTAGATGGGGTTCCGGACGCTGGCGGGCAGGAAGTAATAGATCAGAACGTAGCCGGCCGGAGTGATCCAGAGCCCGACCACGTAGTGGATGAACAGACCGTGCCAGGCCGCGTTGTTGATTCCCGGGATGTTGTAGGGACCGACCATCAGGAGGACGAGGTTCACGTCGGTCCAGATGAAGGCGGCGATCAGGTACCAGAGCGACACGTAGATCGGCGTCTCTCGGCGGTGCTTGATCGTCATGAAGAACTGAATGGTCAGGACAAGGACCGCCGAGAAGATGACGATGACGTTGATGAGCGGGAACTCGCCCGCCTCCCATCCCCGGTTCCAGCCGCCGGCCAGGAGGATGACGGCCAGGGCCAGATTCAGGTTCCAGACCCACAGGAGTCCCCGGCTCCACCGCGCGTTCCAGAGCCGGACGCCCGCCAGGCGGGGGACGATGTAATGGCAGAGGCCGATGAACAGGGTGGAGAAGGCCCCCCAGATCACGCCGTTGACGTGGATCGGACGGATGCGGCCGAAGGTGAGCCAGGGATGGTCGCCGAGAAACTCGGGGTAGTTGAACTTGGTGGACATGATGACGCCCACCGTGGGGAAGAGCAGGAGCCAGAAGAACCCCCAGGCGAGCCACTTCCGGATCAACTCCCGATCGATGACGTCGTCGTTCAGGCGCCGCGCGTCCAGGATGGGCACCTCCTGCACCGGTCCGGTGCCGGCCATTCTCGGTCTCCTATCCGGGCGTCGCGACGGCGACCGTCGCTATATTACGAGAAGCGGATCGGATGCGCGGCCTCGAACCTCTCACCCCGGTTGTTGGTGAGGACGACCCGCAGGAGACCCTCACCGTGGGCGCGGAGCCTGAACGCGATGAAGGGATTATCGCTCAGCGCGGAGGTCATCGTGAACTGGCTGATCTGCTCGTCTCGGTAGAAGACGTCCATCTGGTTCAGGTAGAGCGGACTGGAGGCCTGGACGAACTTCCCCTCCCGGAACACCAGGCCCGTTCGGCTCGGGTGCGTGGTCTTGATCTGGACGTCGATCGTCTGGTCCGGGGTGATGCGGCCATCGGCGATCAACTGCGGTATCCGGATGGCTGGCGGGCCGATCTCGTCGGGGCCCAGTCGGCCCGGCGGTGCGGTCCCCGCGCAGCCCCCCGCGCCCTCGGGGATCGTGATCGACCGAGTGCTCTGCCAACGGGCATGGCGGCTGCACTGGGCGGCCGCCCAGACCTCGGAGGCACCTTGATCCATCCGGATCTGGAAGGCGAGGTAGACCTGACCGTTCAGCGGCGTGAAGTGGAACACGCCCTTCAGGGGTACGGGATCACGCCCGTTCGCGACGGTGATGCTGGCGATATAGTGGCCGGGATCCATCGGGTGGGACATCTCGACAGCCACCGGCACCTTGGCGCCGTTGCTGGTGAAGGCCGGCAGCTTGAGCCTCGGCAGATGGAGACGCTCGCACGGCGAGAGTGCATCGGGATCATCGGCGGGCAGGGGCGCCGGTTCGGAGCGCCCCCCGAGGTCGCGAACCCCTCGCGCCACGACCAGCCCCACGGCCGCTGGCACGACGCCCAGGAAGCTGCGCCTGGACAGCCGCGGCGGCCGCGGAGCCGGTTGGTGTCGATCCATCACCGACGCGGACAAGCCTCAGTGTCGGCCGGGGTCGAGCTTGGAGCCCTTGTTCGACCAGATGATGTACGTCTCCAGCGCCTTCATGGCGTCCCCGTCGGGATCGATCTTGACCCCCTCGTTCGGCTTCTCGATGCACCAGTTGATCATGTCCCGCAGCGTGGCGAACTTGTTGATCTGCTCCTGGAACTTGGGGAACTCGTGAGGATGGTTGTCCGAGCCGAAGGGATGGCACATGGCGCACGCCATCCCGGTCTTGGAGAGGGTGACACCGAGCTTCTTCTCGGTGGCGCCATCCCCGTGGAAGAGCAGATCACCGATCTTGACCTGCTCCATGAACTCGTCTTCGAAGGCCTTGAGCTGCTCTGGCGTGTGCTTCTCCTTGTGGGCCAACGCCCGGTCCGTTCCCGAGGCGGCGAGCATGATCAGCAGGCCGAGGAACACACCCAGCGCCGTCAGCACGTATCGAGTCCCTTTCATCGCCCTCCCCCCTCCGTGGGCGTGAGCTCCGCCGGTTGTCACTTGTAGGCGCCGTAGTATGGCCACTCGCGGTCCGCGATGCGCGGCTGCAGCATCTGGTTCATGTTGTCGGCGCACCCGGAGTCCCACGGTGCCTCGGCGAAGATGTCTTTCCGCCACATCACATACTCGTTCTGCATCTTCCCGGCCGCGGTCATGGTGAGCCTGGACCATCCCACTCCGTCGAAGTGGTCGCCCGGATCGACCCGCACCTTGCACCGGGTCAGCACGGGCACGCCTTCCGGCGCGTAGGGCCACGTCCACGAGGTGGCGAGCATGCCGATCGAGCGCATCTTCCCGATCTCGTTATAGAGCACCTGGTGGGTGTGACCGTGGACGTTGGTGACGTTGGTGTAGGGCTTGAGGACCTCGTGGACC